>JADZCV010000027.1 GCA_020851375.1 Nitrospirota bacterium
ATAGGTTGCGTGGGACTGACGGGTGAAAAATCCTGCGGGGACAGGTTCTGTGGGAATGACTGGTACACAGGAGCATTTTCATGTGAACCGTCATAAGCCCTTCGACTGTTCGACAAGCTCACAGCTCTGGGCTCACCAGGGTTCATTAAACCGTCATTCCCGCGTAAGCGGGAATCCAGACCGGGGCCAGATTCTGGATTCCCACTTACGTGGGAATGACGGGTGAAAAATCTTGCGGGGACAGGTTGCGTGGGACTGACGGGTATACAGGGATTTTAGAATGAAGCATAGCAGGTCTTTCCAATGGACAGTAATTAGCCTCCTCTGCACGCTGTTACTCCTCTCATCGTGTGGTTACCACATGGCAGGGACTGGCAGTCATCTTCAGGGCGGTGTGAGGTCTGTTTTCATTCCGGTATTTGAAAATAAGACAATGGAGCCTATCGTGGAAGAGGAGTTTACCCCTGCTGTGATACGTGAGTTTATGCAGGATGCCAGGATAGAGGTTGCAGACAGTTCAGGGGCTGATATGGTATTAAAGGGGGAGGTTTTATCCTATAATGAAACGCCGGTTTCTTTTGATGCCTCACAGAATGTCCTCGAATACAGGATAGCCGTCAGGACCCATCTGATACTGCTCAGGGATAACCCCATCTGGGAGCGTGACATTGTCTCAACTGCAGAATATACTGTAAGCAGTGATGTCATGAAAACGAGGATCGCAAAGCTGTCAGCCCTGAGAGAGGCTGCAGGAAATCTTGCAGAGGAAGTCGTGGACAGGGTTTTACTGGGATGGTGATTAATGGCCGGAATTAGTTATACGGAGTTTACAGGGCGCTTCAAAGGGCTCAAACCATCTGCAGTCTATTTATTTACGGGTGGTGAACAGCTATTTATTGATGAGGGTGTCCGGCTTGCAGGCGATAGATTTCTTGAGGGGGGTATGCGTGAGTTTAATTATGACATATTATCCGCCTCAGATGTCAGTGCATCAACAGTTACGGGAATTGCAGAGACGCTTCCTGTGATGACCAGCCACAGGGTGGTGGTCGTAAAAGATGTGGATGAATGGTCATCAAAAGAGAGAGAAGGAATAATATCTTACATAAATAACCCATCCCCCGCGACATGTCTTATCCTGACGGCTGCAAAACTGGACAAGCGCGAAAAGTTTGCAGCAACGATTGATAAAAAGGGTGTAATGGTGCTTTGCCAGCCGCTTTCAAAGAATCAGCTTGGCGGCTGGATCAGGCAGGAGGCAAGGCGCGCCGGGAAAACAATAGACGAGGATGCTGTATCAATACTTGCAGACATGGCTGGGAGCGATCTGATGTCGCTGCGAAACGACATAGAAAAGCTGGTGCTCTATTGCATGGATAAAAAGACGATATCCCTTAATGACGTTACTACAGTGTCAAACAATATAAGGAGTGTTTCTGTCTTTGAGGTTACCAGTGCAATTTTTGAGAGGAGGCTGAAAGATGCTGTCCGGGCGCTGAAACGGGCGCTCGATGAGGGAGAGCCCCCTGTCAGGATATTCTATTTCATCACAAGGGAATTCAGGATGATGCTCAGGGCTGTTGCGCTGATTGAGGGAGGCGAACTGCCTGATAAGGCAGCTATCAGGGTTGGCGTTCCTGCATTCAAGGCAGGAGAGTTTTCTCAGCGTCTTAAGAAGTTTGACAGAACAGAGTTACACAGCATGTTCGGGAGGCTTACAGACACAGAAAGCCTCCTGAAGGGTTCTGCGATCAAACCTTCCATTGTGCTGGAAAAGCTCTTATTATCTGTTTGCGGATTTGTTAACCCGGGAAGTAAGCCTTGAAACAATCCTGCTGGCCTTGTTTTTGTGGATCAGGCCTTTGCCGGCGGCCTTGTCAACAAACGATACAGCGGTCCGCAGGCTTTCCTGCACATCCTGAGCCTTACCTTCAGCAGAGACAACAACCTTTTTGAGCAGGGTCTTAAGGGTAGACATGGCTGCCCTGTTCCTGAGTTTTCTTTTCTCTGACTGCCTGGCCCTTTTAATGGCTGATTTGTGTCTTAGTGCCACTTTCTGATTCTCCTTTAATTATTAGGTAGACATATCTTTTAACATGAAATATATTTGTTTGTCAAGCAACGTTCACAGTTCAGGACTCACAAGGGGTCATGAAAACGTCATTCCCGCGTAAGCGGGAATCCAGACCGTGGGCCTGGTTCTGGATTCCCACTTGTGTGGGAATGACGGGTGAATAGGAGCATTTTCAGGTGAACCGTCATGAGCCCCTTCGACTGTTCGGCAAGCTCACAGCTCAGGGCTCACCAGGGTTCATGAAAACGTCATTCCCGCGTAAGCGGGAATCCGGACCGTGGGCCTGGTTCTGGATTCCCACTTGTGTGGGAATGACGGGTGAAAAATCCTGCGGGGACAGGTTGCGTGTGACTGACGGGTGAATAGGAGCATTTTCAGGTGAACCGTCATGAGCCCTTCGACTGTTCGGCACGCTCACAGCTCAGGGCTCACCAGGGTTCATGAAAACGTCATTCCCGCGTAAGCGGGAATCCAGACCGTGGCCTGGTTCTGGATTCCCACTTCCGTGGGAATGACGGGTGAAAAATCCTGCGGGGACAGGTTCCGCGGGAATGACGGGTACTTAGGAGTATTTTCGAGTGAATAACCAGGAAAAAGTAGCAAAGGCAGCGGCTGTGATGGGTGTCACAACCCTCCTGAGCAGGATCTTCGGGTTTGTCCGTGACATGGTCGTTGCCTGGGCATTTGGTGCCGGGATGGTTGCAGACGCCTTTTATGTTGCATACCGTGTTCCTTCCCTCCTGAGGGAACTTCTTGCAGAGGGTTCCATTTCAGCAGCGTTTATACCGGTTTTTACCAGGCATCTTAATGAGGAGGGACAGGAGGAGGCAAGGCGGCTCGTAAAGGCGACATTTACCATCCTGATCATTATCCTTACCACAGTGACTGTAATAGGGATAATTGTTGCCCCGCTGTTGGTCTCTTTAATAGCCCCAGGTTTTCACTCAGCAGCAGGGGGCAAGTTTGATCTGACAGTACAGCTTACCCGGATAATGTTCCCGTATCTCCTGTTCGTATCCCTTGCCGCACTTGCAATGGGTATCTTAAACACCCTCGGTTCCTTTGCCATATCTTCACTCTCTTCAATAACGCTCTCAATATTTATGATATGCGGTGTATACATATTTGCGCCTCGGTTCAGTGTGCCGGTTTATGGGCTTGCAACAGGTGTAATTATCGGGGGTATCGCACAGTTTGCCTGTCAGTTGCCTGCCCTGTCACGGCGGAAGATGATGCTGGGGTGGTACTTCAAACCGAGCCATCCTGGCGTAATCCAGATAGGAAAGCTGATAGTGCCGATGATTCTTGGGCTTTCAGTTACCCAGGTAAATATTTTTGTTAATACAGTACTCTCATCATTGTTAAAAGAGGGGAGCATAACGTATCTTTACTACGGCATCAGGCTTATACACTTTCCGCTTGGCATATTTGGCGTTGCAATGGCATCTGCAGTGCTCCCGACCCTTTCTGCGGCTGCAGTAAAAAGGGAATACGATGAAATGCGAAATACATATTCGTTTGCCATCCGGTTAATCCTCTTTATTACACTGCCGGCAATGACAGGATTGATAATTCTCCGGATACCAATCATAAGCGTCCTTTTTCAATCAAGGGCATTTGATTACGCAGCGACCCTCGGCACAGCAGATGCACTCCTCTATTATTCGGTCGGTCTATGGGCGTTTACAGGGACAAGGATTACTGCCCAGGCGTTCTATTCCATGCAGGATACTAACACCCCTGTCAAGGCAGCAGCAGTAGCAGTGGCTGTAAATATTATCGTTTCACTGCTCCTTATGGGCCCGCTTCAGCATGGCGGCCTCGCCCTCGCAACATCTCTTGCATCCATGGCAAACCTGTCTGTCCTTGTTTGGGTATTGAGGAAAAGGCTTGGGCACCTGAATCTGACGGAAATCGTCCATTCACTGAAGAAGGTAGTGCCTGCAACATTGATCATGGGAGTCATCGCGTGGCTTATAACAAGAGGTGACGTCTGGGCATCAGGCGGACAGGCATCAATAAAGATAGGTTTATTATTTGGCAGTATCCTGTTGAGTTCAATTGCCTACATAGTAATCCTCTATCTCTTAAAGAGTAAAGAACTGATCTTCCTTTGGAACATGGCAGTCAGGAAAATTAAATAGAATTTAAAAGCCCTTTATTGCATGTTTCTTCAGATAGGCGAGTATGGTGTTCTTCTCTTCCTCAGTCAATAGCGGTCTTATGCCAACTGTTTCAGCATTTTTTTCCATTCTGGAGACAACCTTTATCCATCCGGTATAAGTGTGACCCAGTGGGTGGTAAACCTGGTGACACATACCGCACCTTCCTTCATAGAGAAGGGCTGAGGGGGAGCCGGACTCAGGGACAGATTGCTTCCCTCTGCAGCCAAATTGAAAAAGGGACAGGGTAAGGCAGACCCCTGCACAAATCAGTTCCATGTTCCATCGTTCAATCAGTTTTCCCATACTTTTTATTATAGAGGACATAGCATATTACGAGGATCAGGAGGATGCCGCCGTGGGCTGCCAACTGTATCATCCCAGCAGACCATTCGACATCATCCATTGAGACCGCCATCTGAGTCAGCAACAAGCCCCTGACGCTTGCGATAAAACCTATATAAAGAAAGGGATTAAGGGAGAAATCATGTTTATTTATCTGCCTCCATACCTGCCTGAAAAGCTCCATGATGATAAGTGTAAACATCATTTCACTCAGGAGATGCGGAATAGTATGCTGTGTCCAGAGCATAAGGGCGTCATACCATGCGTCGAAGATCATCTGCCCCGCGAGGTATATTATTCCCACTGCCACTGTTATCAGGATAGTATAATCTGCAATCCTGAAAACAGCATTAAGGGTTTTTAAAAAAACAGACCTGTTATTATCTTCAAGTTCCATATTCTATCCCCTCCAGGATATGTAATTGACTGATACAAATCTAACATTTCTTTAAATAAAAAGAAAGAATATAGTGGGCGCAGGTAGACAGAAGCATGCTTTAGTGGCTAAAATAACTGGATATGGATGCAATAAAGGCTGTCAACATTTTCAAGGGTAGAAAAAAGGTTATCACGTGGATACTCGCGGCAATCGTCCTTTTTACAATTGCTGGTTTCTTCATAGTGCCGCCGGTCCTCAGATTGGTACTTATAAAAATACTGTCGGAAAATCTTCACCGAAACGTCACCATAGAAAAGGTTCAGCTAAATCCGTTATCCCTCTCACTTGGTATAAAGGGTTTTAAGATTATGGAACGTGACAGCCGGGATACGTTCGTCTCATTTGAGGAGCTCTATATCAATATCCAGTCAGCATCCATTTTAAGACGGGGGATTGTGATTAAGGAGGCGAGGCTTTACAAGCCTTATATAAATATCATTTATAACGGTAACCGCTCATATAATTTTTCCGACCTTCTTAAAAAGGAGACCAGTGCCCCCGAGGCTGTCAGTGAACCACTCAAATTTTCCCTGAATAATATCAGCATCTCAAACGGCAGTGTGGATTTCTCAGACACGCCTAAAAAGAAGGTGCACACTGTCAGGGATATTCGAACGGACATCCCTTTTATATCCAATCTGCCTTATTATGCTGAGACATACATACAACCGGTATTTGAGGCAAGGTTCAATGACACCCCGGTTTCACTTAAAGGCAGGAGCAAACCATTTGCAGACTCACTGCAGACAACGATAGATCTCAGGTTAAACGGCCTCGACATTCCCTATTATCTGGCATATCTGCCGGTTGATCTGGATTTTTCTCTATCGTCAGCGAAGATGGATGCAGCATTGGAGGTATCTTTTATCCAGTATACAAATGCTGACAACAGGCAGACTATCGGGATTAACGGTCCATTGACCCTGAAAGAGATCAGGACTGCAGGGAAAAACGGAGACCCACTGGTAAACATCCCCAGGTTAGATATTTTCATTGCCACAACTGATGTAATGAGCCGCAAACTTCATCTCACAAAAGTCCTTCTGGAAGCGCCTGAGGTTAATGTGTTGCGCTCTGCAGATGGGACACTGAATTTGCAGGCATTCATGCCTCGTGTTAATACCGGTTCTCCTGCAGCAGGGAATACCCCCCAGGCCCCGCCGCTGCAAATCAGCATTGACGAAATCGGTATCAATGACGGGAGGGTTTTATTTAAGGATAAATCTGCTTCTGAACCTGTATCTTTGAAAGCCGGGGGACTGCGTCTCAGGGCAAGCGGCATCTCAACAGCAAAAGATGCAAAGGGGAGACTATCCCTTGCGTTCAATGTTCAAAGAAAAGGTTCTGTTTTAGCTGAAGGGGACGTTACTGTTTACCCATTAGCCGCTCAGATTAAGATCAAAGTAAAGGGCCTTGCCATCAATCCCCTGCAGGCATATTTTACTGATGTCATTAAAATACTGGTGGCAGACGGCGCAATACTTGCGGACGGAGAACTCCTGCTTCATGAATCAAAGGATCAAAATGTTGTTGTGGAATATAAAGGCTCGGCCTCTCTCGTCAGGTTTGCTGCTCTTGACCGGGAGAGTGCAGAGGATTTTCTGAAATGGGAATCCCTGTATTTCGGAGGTATGGATATCGTTACCAGTCCTCTTAGCATCAAAATAAATGAGATTGCGCTCAGCGACTTCTACTCACGCCTGATCGTCTATCCAGATGGCAGCCTCAATGTTCAAAACATATTTTCTGCGGAAGAAGCGGCAGACGAAAAATCAGGGGACCAGCAGGCGTCCGGGAAGGGAGCAGCCGTCAGTGAAAATAAAGGCGGCAGGGTTGTAAAGATAGGAAAGGTTACCCTGCAGGGTGGGACTGTCAATTTCACTGACAAACATATACAACCGGGCTACTCAGCCAATCTCCTTGATATAGGCGGACGGGTGTCAGGCTTGTCTTCAGACGAAGATAAATTTGCAGATGTCAGCCTGCGGGGAAACCTCGACAATTATGCCCCGCTTGAGATCAGCGGTAAAATCAACCCCCTCATGAAAGACCTGTATGTGGACCTGGCGATTGATTTCAAGAACATAGATCTCAGTCCGGCAACCCCCTATTCAGGAAAATACGCCGGTTATACAGTAGAAAAGGGAAAGCTTACCCTTAACATGAAATATCTTATTGCAGACAAAAGGCTTGATGCAGGCAACAGGATACTCCTGGACCAGTTTACCTTCGGAGAAAAGGTTGACAGTCCGGATGCCACGAAACTGCCTGTAAGGTTCGCGATAGCCTTGTTAAAGGACAGGAACGGCATAATTGATCTTGATATCCCTGTGACAGGAAAACTGGATGATCCTGATTTTCATATTGGCAGCGTAATCATCAGGATTCTTGTGAATCTCCTTGTTAAGGCAACGACCTCCCCCTTTGCCCTGATAGGTTCTCTCTTTGGAGGCGGCGAAGAGCTCAGCTACCTTGAATTCGATTACGGTTTGGCGGACATAAAAGACGACGGCATTAAGAAACTCGATACCCTGATAAAGGCATTGTATGAGAGGCCCTTGCTGAAGCTTGAGATTGCCGGGTGTGCGGATGCTGAAAATGACATGGAAGGATTAAGACAGCATCTCTTTGAGCGTAAGATCAAGGCTGAGAAACTGAAGGAGCTCATAAAGAAAGGGGAACAGGCTGTGCCTGTTGATGATGTAAGTATCGGACAGGAAGAGTACGGGAAATATCTCAAGATGGCATACCGGAATGACAAATTTCCAAAACCGCGTAATTTGATTGGTATGCTCAAGGACCTTCCTCCTGAAGAGATGGAAAAGCTGATGCTTACCCACATGGAGATCAAAGACGATGACCTCAGGGCGCTTGCCTCACAAAGGGCTGCTCAGGTTAAGGACTATATCCTGAAATCCGGAAAGGTTGAGCCTGAAAGGATATTTCTCGTTGATTCGAGGACGATTCAGCAGGAAAAGGGCGCAGGGAAAAAGGCGAGCAGGGTAGAATTTACAATCAAATGAACTGTCATGAGCCCCGGGCTAACAAAGATTTATGAAACCGTCATTCCCGCGTAAGCGGGAATCCAGAACGTTGGCCTGATTCTGGATTCCACTCCCCGCTTAAATCATGCGGGGACAGGTTCCGTGGGAATGACAGGTAAATGGGATCATTTTCAGGTGATGAACGCTAAATTTCCTCTATTTCGATCAGCTTATATTTGCCTGCCGTACCCCTTGTTATCCTGATATGGCTTTTGGGAACTCCAAAGTAATCGCCCAAAAGTCTTACAAGCGCCTCATTTGCCTTGCCTTCTACCGGAGGGGCCTTGACGTGTGCGACGAAGGTTGTGTCATCTATCCGTTCTATGACCTCCTTTTTTGAGCCCGGTCTTACCCTTACAGAGATCTTCATGGCCAGAGTTTATCATAACTTGACATGGATTTCTAAAGGATGTTACTGTAACAAATGGCACCAGGGACAGGAATGTCTCCTTCAATAGTTATGAACAGGAAACTTGGCATACTATTATCAACACCTCCTTCTCATAAGAATCTTGAGACCGTTATAGGTCTTATATCTTCTGCATTGCGTAATGACGTGACTGTATATCTGTATTTGGACGACGAGGGTGTCGAATGCATAAAGGAGAAAAGTCTTATCGCCCTGTCAGGAGACGGGTTGAAGCTGTCTGTATGTGCCTATGGCGCCCAGAAAAAGGGGGTAGAGCCGAGTGACATAGCGGTGTTTGGCGGACTTGCAGTATTGTCAGAACTCATAACCGCATGTGACCGATTCATAGCATTCGGGTAGGTGTATTTCAGGTGAACCGTCATGAGCCCTTCGACTGTTCGGCACGCTCACAGCTCAGGGCTCACCAGGGTTATGAAAACGTCATTCCCGCGTAAGCGGGAATCCAGACCGGGGCCTGGTTCTGGATTCCCACTTGCGTGGGAATGACGGGTGAAAAATCCTGCGGGGACAGGTTGCGTGGGACTGACGGGTGAATAGGAGCATTTTCAGGTGAACCATCATGAGCCCTGCGACCGTTCGGCACGCTCACAGCTCAGGGCTCACAAAGGCAGATGAAAATCCCCCTTAGTCCCCCTTTGTAAAGGGGGAAAGTAATTCTTCTCTGCATAAAAGGGGGAAATCAGTTCCCCCCTTTATAAAGGGGGGAGAGGGGGGATTTGAACGGGGAATTTCGGATGAAGATAGTATTTCTCATACGCAGCAATCCATGTGAAAGCGCAAGGCCTGCTGAGGCTATAAGGATAGCGGCTGGCCTTGGTACTGGCAATAACTCTATCAAGGTAATATTATCCGGTAATGCTGTAAGAGCCCTGTCACCGGATGAAGATGACCTTGAAGATATTGACATAATTGAAAAATTTCTCCCTATCATTAAGGATTGGGAAATCCCGCTTTATGTGGATAAAGGATCTGCAGCTGATGTGGACCTCAAGGGAAGTCCATATAGTTACACCACAGTTAATAATGAAGAGTTATCAGAACTTATTGCAGGGGGCCATAGCACATTCGTGTTCTAAGTGAATTCAGCGGAGCGTATTAAGGTGAATCATCATGAGCCCTGCGACCGTTCGGCACGCTCACAGCTCAGGGCTCACAAATGGTCATGAAAACGTCATTCCCGCGTAAGCGGGAATCCAGACCGGTGGCATGATTCTGGATTCCCACTTCCGTGGGAATGACGGGTGAAAAATCCTGCGGGGACAGGTTGCGTGGGACTGACGGGTGAAAAATCAAGCGGGGACAGGTTCCGTGGGAATGATGGGTACTTAGGAGTATTTTCGAGTGAAACCTATTCTGCACATAGTTAAGAAGCCTGATGACAGGCAGGCTATTGATATTATCACGGCCCAGGCAGGGGACAATGCCTATGGCGTTGCAGTCGTGTTCATCCAGGATGCAGTGTCTGCGCAACCTGTCAATGGTACCAGGTCGTGTGCCCTTGCCAAAGATAAAAAAACATTGGATAATGCCGGAAGGGGGGATTCAGCCCTGGAACCCATAGATTACGATGACCTCCTTAAATTGATTTTTAGTGTAGAGTCAATTACAGTATGGTAAGGGAGGTGGAGTGATGAGAAAGACATTGGATAATGACAGGATTCAGAAGGTATATGACAATTACGCTGTTTTCTACGACGCTATATTTGGTAAACTTTCGGATATCAGCAGGATTGCGGCATTAGAACGTCTAAGCCTTAAGCCAGGTGACAGGGTGCTTGAGGTAGGCGTAGGTACCGGTCTTTCACTGCCCCGCTTTCCGTCTTTTTGCCGTGTCCATGGCATAGATATGTCCGAAGAGATGATAAGGCGGGCGTATAAGAGGGTAGATAAGCATGGACTGTCCAATGTTGTCATAGAGAGGATGGATGCCTGCAAAATGGATTTCTCTGATGACTCATTTGATGCAGTCTTTGCAGCATTCCTTATTTCAGTAGTCCCTGATCCCGGAATGGTGTTGTCAGAGATAAAGAGGGTCTGCAAGAGGGGCGGCCTGATAACAATGGTAAATCATTTCAAGAGCAATAATAAGGTTATTTCGTCAATAGAAACGGCCATCTCCCCATTCTGCAGCAAACACCTTGGCTTCCGTACTGACCTGCCGCTCTCTTTCCTGTTAAGTGACAGTGAGTTGAAATTGGTAGCAAAGAAACGTCCATCCCCCTTCAGCGTATGGGAGGTTGTCGAGTTTTGTAATTTGAAGAAAAGGGGTAATTAAGATGACCAGGAAAAACATCTTTGATGAGATGAATGATCTGCACTGGGAGATGGAGAAGATGTTTCACAGCCTGTTTAACCCCAAGCACCCGTTTAATATCCTTGCTGACCGCCACTGGAAACCACTTACTGATGTTTATGAGACAGAAGGTGACATATTTATAAAGGTTGAACTGCCCGGTTTGGAGAGAAAGGACGTATCTATTACTGTAGATGGCAAACAGCTCATTATCAGTGGTTCAAGGACATATCCAAAGCAGGCGTCCGGCATAATTTACCATCAGATGGAAATTAACTACGGGGATTTTGAGCGGATCATTTTATTGCCGGAGGCTTATGAGGCAGACCATATCAATGCCGAGCTAAAAGATGGTTTCCTGTGTATTAGAATAAGAAAAGGGTAAACATGTGATGACTGTACCAAAGATAAAAGAAAAGGTCTTCAGGCGTCAATCAGATGAAAAGACTGAGGCGCGTGCAGACATTCCTGATACACTGCCTTTAATCCCTGTTAAGGATACGGTGTTATTCCCATATACCGTTATCCCGCTTTTTGTAACAGAGGACAAGTCCATAAAAGCGGTTGAACATGCCATTGCATCACAACGCATAATCGGGGTCGTTGCGGAAAAGGCTAAAGACGAGGGTGAGGGGGGACCGTCTGACATTTATATGATTGGCTCGGCCGCAGTCATACATAAGATGCTCAGGATGCCTGAAAAGGGGATGGCGCTTGTCGTCCAGGGCCTTGCAAAGATAGCAATAAAGGAGGTTCTGTCAGAGGAGCCATTCTTAAACGCCTCGGTTGAGGTCATAATTGAAGAGCCGGAAAAGAATACGCGGATAGAGGCCCTGATGAGGACGGCTATTTCGCTGACTCAGAAGATGATCTCCCTTGCGCCCTATCTGCCTGAGGAGATACAGGTCACGGCAATTAACCTCGACGACCCTCTGAAGCTCGCCTATCTGATAGCAACTATTGTCAGGATGAAGCTTGAGGAGCGTCAGGAACTGCTTGAATTAGACAGTGTTGAAGAAAAACTCAATCGCATTGTAACTATCCTTTCACGCGAGGTGGAAATCCTTGAGCTCGGAGGCAAGATCCAGACGCAGGTACAGAGCGAGATGACAAAGGCCCAGCGCGAATATTACCTCAGGGAGCAGTTGAAGGCTATTAAACAGGAACTTGGTGAGACTGACGAGAGGGCACAGGAGACAAATGAGATAAGGGGCAGGCTTGCTGAGGCCGCACTGCCGGAAGAGGTGATGAAAGAGGCGGAGAGGGAGTTGAACCGTCTCGAGAAGCTCCCGACGTCTTCGCCGGAATATAATGTCATCAGGACATACCTCGACTGGATAATGGACCTGCCGTGGAACAAGAGTACTGAGGACAACCTGGACCTTGAGCGGGCGGAGAAGATACTAAATGATGACCATTATGACCTGGAGAAGATTAAAGAGAGGATCATTGAATATCTTGCAGTTCGTAAATTAAAGAAAGACACAAAAGGTCCAATACTCTGTTTTGTAGGCCCTCCGGGAGTTGGCAAGACCTCACTCGGGCAGTCTATCGCGAGGGCCCTTGGCAGGCAGTTTATCAGGATGTCTGTCGGCGGCATGCGTGATGAGGCGGAGATACGGGGGCACAGGCGAACATATGTAGGTGCGCTTCCGGGACGCATAATCCAGAGCATCCGGAGGGCAGGCTCTAACAACCCCCTTTTCATGATTGATGAGATAGACAAGGTAGGGTCGGATTTTCGCGGAGACCCGTCATCTGCCTTATTGGAGGTGCTTGATCCGGAGCAGAACTTTTCTTTCCGCGATCATTACATGGACCTCCCCTTTGATCTTTCAAAGGTGATGTTTATAACAACGGCAAATGTTATCCAGACTATTCACCCGGCCTTAAAGGACAGGATGGAGGTGCTTGTCCTTGCAGGCTATACCGAAGAGGAAAAGCTTGGCATAGCGCAAAATTACCTCGTGCCGAGGCAATTGATAGAGAATGGTCTTACTCGTGATAATATCGAGTTTGAAAAGGAGACCCTGCTTAAGATCATTTCAGGTTACACAAGAGAGGCAGGTGTCAGGAATCTTGAGAGGGAGATAGCAACAGTATGCAGAAAGGTCGCAAAGAAGGTGGCAGGAGGCGCTACTACAAAGGTTATCGTTAAGACCGATGACCTCCATAACTTCCTCGGCGCTGAAAAGATCTATCCGGAGGTGGCAAAGAGGACATCTGTTCCAGGTGTGGCTACAGGGCTTGCGTGGACTGAAACCGGCGGTGACATACTATTTATAGAATCAACCAGGATGCCAGGGAAGAAGGGTTTTACCCTCACCGGTCAACTGGGTGATGTGATGCAGGAATCGGCAAAGGCCGCCCTAAGTTATGTCCGTTCCAGGGCAAAAGAACTTGGCCTGGAAGAGGATTTTTTTGAAAAGAATGACATACACCTCCATGTCCCGGCAGGCGCAATTCCCAAGGACGGCCCTTCTGCAGGCGTGACAATGATTTCGTCCCTCGTCTCTCTGCTGACAGGAAGGCCGGTAAGCAATGAGGTGGCCATGACAGGAGAGATTACCCTGACAGGGCTGGTCCTTCCCATAGGTGGCATAAAGGAGAAGATGCTTGCGGCAAGACGGGCAGGGATAAAGACAGTCATCCTCCCAAAGAGGAATGAGTCAGACCTTGAGGATATCCCGGAAGAGCTCAGAAAGGATCTGAAGTTCGTGTTTGTGGAGAATGTTGATGAGGTGCTCAAGGCAGCTTTGAAATAAAAGAAAAAGGGGACAGAAGTACCCGTCATTCCCACGGAACCTGTCCCCGCTTGATTTAAGCGGGGAGTGGGAATCCAGAACCAGGCCTCGGTCTGGATTCCCGCTTACGCGGGAATGACGTTTTCATGAACCTTGGTGAGCCTGAGGCTCATGACGGTTCCACTGGAAGGGAAAATAAATCTGTCCCCTTTTTTGCTTATTACTATGGACAAGAGAGACGCCGAGACGCGTATCAATAAGCTCCGGGAAGAGATAAACTACCACAATTACCTCTATTATGTCCTGGATTCCCCTGAAATATCAGATGCGGAGTATGACAGGTTCATGCGTGAGCTTGCGGACATTGAGCGTTCATTCCCTGAGCTGATTACCCCTGACTCTCCTACCCAGAGGGTGGGCGCCGCGCCCCTTAAAGAGTTCAAGTCTGTTTCGCATACCATTCCCATGCTGAGCCTGTCCAACACTGAGACAGAAGAGGAGACAATGGAGTTTGACAGGCGCATAAGGCGTTTTTTGAATGTTCCTGAAGATCAGATGATAGAATATGTTGCTGAGACCAAGCTCGACGGGCTTGCTGTTGAGGTCGTATATGAACATGGCAGGTTTACAGTAGGCTCCACCCGTGGTGACGGCTTTACGGGCGAGGATGTGACATTAAATCTCAGGACAATAAAGACCATCCCCCTTAATCTCATAAGAAAACACGGTGAGGCGCCTTCGAAGCTGGAGGTGCGAGGTGAGGTCTTTATGAAACTCGGGGACTTCAGGGAGATGAACAGGGAGAGGGAAGAGTCAGGAGAGACGATATTTGCCAACCCGAGGAATGCCGCTGCCGGGTCTTTGCGTCAGCTCGATCCGAAGATTACAGCAAGGCGTCCCCTCGATATATTCTTTTATGGTATTGGTGAGGTCTCCGGCAGGAGTTTTGAGACCCACTGGGATGTATTGAAGATGCTGCGGAGCTGGGGCCTTAAGACCAACCCGTTAAACGAGCCCTGTCAGGGGATCCACGAGGTTATCAATTATTACAAAAAGATTGAAGGAATGAGGGATACCCTCGGCTATGAGATTGATGGCGTGGTAGTAAAGGTCAACGACATACGCCTGCAGGAGCGGCTTGGTAATGTGGCGCGAAGCCCCAGGTGGGCCATCGCGTACAAGTTTGAGCCGAGACAGGGCACCACAAGGATACTCGACATCCAGGCGCATGTAGGGAGGACAGGCATCCTGACGCCGGTGGCCATTATGGAGCCTGTCCGGATCGGCGGTGTAACCGTCAGCAGGTCCACCCTCCACAATCAGGACGAGGTGGACAGGAAGGATGTGCGGATAGGCGACTGGGTCCTGGTCCAGCGTGCAGGTGACGTAATCCCTGAGGTAGTCAAGGTTATTGAGACAAGAAGGACAGGCGCTGAGGTGCCGTTTAAGATCCCTGACAGATGCCCTGTCTGTGGTTCAGACGTCATAAAGGAGGATGTCTACTACAGGTGCACGGGCATCAACTGTCCGGCACAGTTAAAGGAGCGTATTCAGCACTTTGCGTCCAGAAGGGCGATGGACATCGAGGGGCTCGGGGAGAAGCTTACAGGACAGCTTGTTGACAAAGGACTTGTAAAAAATGTCTCAGATATATATTATCTTACAAGGGATCAGATTGCAGGTCTTGACAGGATGGCTGAAAAATCCGCGGACAATACCATCGGGGCCATAGAATCAAGCAAGAAGCGGGAGCTTTCCCGGGTCATTTTTGCCCTCGGAATCAGACATGTTGGCGAGCAGCTTGGAAAGATCCTTGCAGGCAGATTTCACAGCATAGACGAATTGATGACAGCAGGGGTAGATGAACTGACTGCTGTGGAGACTGTCGGTCCTGAGATAGCACAGAGCGTTATCAGTTTCTTCAGCCAGAAGGACAATATTAAAGAGATTGACAGGCTGAGGGGGGCTGGTGTAGAGTTTCCCGTTGCTGTCAGGAAAAAGGGAGGCAGGCTGGCAGGGAAGGTCTTTGTGCTGACAGGGACGCTTAAGTCATTTTCACGGGACGAGGCTAAAGAGAGGATTGAATCCCTTGGCGGACATGTCACATCAAGCGTGAGCAGGAACACCGACTTTGTGGTTGCAGGCGAGGATCCGGGGTCAAAGGTGCGGAAGGCAAGGGAGCTTGACGTAAAGGTTATTACAGAGGATGAATTCCTGAAAATTCTATAATTAGGAGGGTTTACACCATGTTCACCAGAGAAGATCTGACAGGGCTTAACGCAATCAAGGGAAGCGGAGAACAATTTACGACTGTTTATCTAAATGTCAATCCTGTCACCAATACCAAAGGGGAATACTTTATTGCCTTTAGAAATTTAGTCAAACCTGAGATCGAGAAGTTGAGTAGTGCGGATCAGAAGGCCGTGAAAGAGGATGCAAAAAAGATAGAGACTTACCTTAAGAGCGGAAAGACTGAATTCAAGAAATCGCTCGTTATTATTTCTTCCACCCAATTGGATATATGGGTGGTATATCACCTCTCTGTACCTATAAAGAACCAGGTGGTAATTGACAGGGCCCCGTATTTAAAACCCCTGACAAGTGTGTTGGAGCAATATCGAAGCTATGCTGTAGCCCTTGTAGACAGGGCGCATGCAAGGTTGTTCAATATGCAGATGGGTGAGATCGCAGAGTATGCAGAGCTTTTTACTCCTGATATCCCGGGTAAACACAAGAAGGGCGGCTGGCAGGGGATGAATGAGAACAGATTCAGGAGGCACATAGACCAGCATATCCATTTTCACCTGCGCGATGTGGCAACAGGGCTGGAAGGCCTGCTCAGCAGGGGAGAGGTCAGCCACATAATAATCGGCGGCTCCGAGGAGTCTGTCCTAATGTTCAAGAAAATGCTCTCCCAGCCTATCATAGCCAAGACCGCCGGCACATTTACAGCAGACATGCATGCCGGAAATGGCGAGATCCTTGAAAAGTCCATGCAGATAATACGGGGCATTGAAAAGAGCAGCGAGCAGGGGCTTGTGGAAGAACTGATCACGCGCGCAAGCAAGAAAGGGACTGCTGCAGCAGGTCTTGAAGACGTCCTGTCCCATATGCAGAAGGGTAATATCCACCACCTGATCTACCTTGAAGGTTTCAGGTCATCAGGGCATAAATGCACATCATGCAATTTCCTGACAGTGCAGTCATTGAAGAGCTGTCCATTCTGTAACACCGCAATGGAGGGTATAGAACACCTGATAGACTTTGCCATCCAGAGGGCCATTGACCAGGGCGCTGAAATATCAGCAATCGCAGAAAACCGGCAGTTGGCTGAGGCAGGAAACATCGGGGCATTGCTGCGGTATTGATACGAACGCAAGAAATGTCTTTATACTGTATGGCATGTTTCAACCAGCTTTTGCAAGCTCGACAGTAAGATGTTTGATCCTTATCTTTTCCAATTTGTGCTTAAATCTGCTATAGAATAGGTTAATGCCTCACCATGGTTTAAGAAACTGAGCTTCTTTTTAATTTTTATACCGTCCGGATTAATTATATCAATGTGAACAAAGTTATGCGCCGTATCAAAGCGAATTACAGGATGCCACTGGTCGTTGACGAGTAGTTCATATTGTGTGACGAATTTAATTACTTTGCCTTTTTCTATAGTGAAGTCAACCCTGATTCTACTATCATTAGACGGGTGTCTCCATCTCATTTACCACCCGTCACTACGATCACGCTGGACTCTACTGCCCCCGCGATCTCGTGTCTCCATCTCATTTACCACCCGTCACCCGGTTAATGGTCTCGTACAGATAGGCCCAGTCCTCCTTGCTCATCCGCCCCTTTTTCCGGGTCTTGATCTGCGATAGGGCCTTGATAATATCCTCCGGCACCGGCCGTCCCCTTCTGCGCCGCTCCTCAAGAAACTCCTCAAGCCCCTTGTCAAGCTCCTCCGTCACCATCACCCCGGACCGTGCAGCCGGCAACTCCAGAAGGTCTGCAATAGTAACATCCATCGCATCTGCATTTATAGATAGGGTAAAGGACAGGGATGTCATTTCTTCCATTTTCAAAGGAGATTTCAATTATAAACATTGCCACCACTGCGATAACGAGGGTCTGGTGCGTTATGGACAAAACAAACATTATGAATATGCCGTTAGATCCGGACAGTCCGATGTTGGAGCAGTTGGAGGCGCCGGCGTTTCTTTCAGTTTGTAAACCACACATGGGCATTAGTCAGGAAAAACTGTTCGAGGGGGATGCCGCCGGCGCCCACGATAAGGGCCTTTGCATCAGTGTATTTGCTCCGAAATAGCGCTATCCCGGACAGCTTTCCTGCCCGGCCGCTTTTTACCTCGATAGCCCAGGTTGCTTTTCCACGTGTAACAACAAAATCAACCTCTCTGTCACCTTCCCGCCAGTAAGTAATACTATATTCGGTACTGGAAAGCCCATTCAGAAGGTGGGCACCTGCCGCATTTTCAACAAGGCGGCCCCACCATACGGCATCTCCGACCGCATCGCGAAAGGTCTTTGATGAAATGGCATTTATCAGTGCATTATTCCAGAGTATGAGCTTCGGGCTGCTGCCGCGTTTTCTTATCTGTCCTTTTGAGTATGACTCAATACCGCTGACAAGAAATGCAGACTCAAGGAGCTTCAGATAATGGGCAAGGGTTGTAGTATTGCCTGCGTCCTGTAACTGTCCAAGCATTTTGTTATAGGATAAAATCTGTGCGGGAAATGTTGCCGCAAGGGCAAAGAGGTGACGCATAAGGGCAGGCTTGGTAATTCTCGACATCTGTAGTACATCTCTGGACAATACAGTTTCAATCAGAGAATCCATAACATACCTCTTCCACTGCTGCTCATTCTCTGCAAAGACAGCAGCGCCCGGATAACCGCCGAAATAAAGCCATTGTATTAAGTCCCAGCCAAATGACTCCCGGCATTCCTGAAACGACCAGTGCATGCATCTGTTAAGAAAGAATCTTCCTGACAGGCTTTCCGTAAGCCCTTCCTGCAGCAAGAGTGCTGATGAGCCGAGTATAAGCAGCCGTATATCGTAATGTCCCCGTTTCCTGGTGTCCCACCAATATTTGAGCGCCTCACTCCATCCTCTTACCTTCTGTATTTCATCAAGCACAAGGACGACCGGTTTTTTCTGTTTTTCAAATTCAACCTGCGCCAGCCGCCAATTCGTCTCTATCCATTCCGGACCCGGCGGCAGGGGGCTGTCTGCTGTTGCATAGACAGACGGGAACGGCAATGCCTCCATTACCTGTTCGGCAATGGTAGTCTTTCCGACCTGACGCGGGCCTGTCAGGACCTGAAATACCGGCAGCCGTTTCCCCAGAGCGTCAGAAAGCGTTTTGACGGGAGACCTTGTGAACATTGTTCATTAATATATCAGCGAGAAGGGTGGCAGTCAATAAATACTCAATGATTGAGTAAATTTACTTAGTATGTCGCATTTCTGTGCAGTGTAGGCTCAATTAGCAAGAACGCAGATTTCATGATCCGGTCTAATCGCGACTTGTTGTAAGATCTCAAATGTTGCAACAAGAGGCTCAACGAAGACCGCCTCTTCATCGGTCACAGAATCCGGAATTACATGGAGGTTTGCAATAGGCAGGGTCAGGTATTCTGCAAACACACCATCCTTATCCAGGATGCCAAGGACTGAACGGTTTGGACAGTGATTCTGCATCCCCATCCTGCAATAGGAACACGTAGTGCAACCGATATTGATCTCCCCAACAACACGCTTACCAATCAGCCATATTTCACTGCATCTTTCGACAGTGCCGACAAACTCCTGGTTACTCTATTGATGTAAGCATCCGGAGTCTTTTCGCAGGGTTATCGAAGTGTACATTCCTGCTGTCGAAATGTTCAGGATCAAAGTCCCCGCCGGCCCATCTTAACAATTCTTCATGTTCTCTATGATTTGGATCCATTATAGCCTCCAGGAAATCCTCATAGCCATGTCTACCGCCGCAGTCCTCAGGCGGACACGCCCTTTGACCATCTATACATAATGGATATTTGATTCCCTCTTGCCGCGAAAGGATATTTTCCAATTCCACTGAGTGCTCCCAGTTATCACCATAATCATATATGTAATCTGACTTCGTTTTTCTTTTCAGGAAATAATCTGCTATCTTCTTTTTCCATCCTGTCAGCATCTTCATTGGCATCAAACCCTCTTCATCCGGAATACCGATGTATTCTTTTGCCCCCGTTCCGGGGTTTCGTATTTCGAAATGATGGAGATGGCAATCAAGCCACCCCATAGCATCCTGAATTGCCACATGTAAATCCCAGAAGGTGTAGTTATCCGGGACAGCTATCATCCTCCATACTGGTGGCGCTATGCCTTTTAAAGTAACCTTAAATATAAATACGTTGTCAAATTTCTTCTTCATATTAATTTACCATTTTAATGTTTATTGAGTGTAATTTCAACATGAGGCCGTGCACACGGGAGTATCTGAAGTGGGGCTCGCATAATAGGACTAATTCGCAGTTATTCATGTAAAATTATTATTGACGATAGGTATATTTAATGTATAATAAATATACCATGGAGTTCGAGTTCGACCCAGAAAAAAGTAATATTAACAAGATCAAACATGGGATCGATTTTACAGAAGCTCAGGCGATATGGGATGATCCTGACTTTATTGAGATTCCGGTAAAGGTCAGTGATGAACCAAGGTTTATGGTTATCGGGAAAATATCAGATAAACACTGGTCAGGAGTTATCACCTATCGGACTGAAAAGATAAGAATTATTTCAGTACGGCGTTCAAGAAAAGAGGAGGCTGATCTATATGAAAACTCGTGAGTTTGAAAAGAAATTTGACGAAGGCAAAGAGGATGTTACAAAATACCTCGATATATCAAAAGCGAGGAGGCCTGCGCAGGAACAGAAAAGAGTTAACGTTGATTTCCCTTTATGGATGATTCATCAGTTGGATAAAGAAGCAAGACGTTTGGGAGTGCCCCGTCAATCTATCATAAAAGTATGGGTAGCAGAGCGGCTTGAAAAAGTATCTTAATACTTCCCTATGCAAAAGACAGATTTATCCCTGAGAGCGCTATAGACCTTGCAATATTCCTGGATACCAAAATCGCATTCTTAACCAGCTTTTGCAAGCTTAATAGTAAGATGTTTGATCCTGGATTTCTGTGTGTGCAGTTTCTTTAACCGGATATAGACCTCAAACTGTTTATAGGTTTCTTCTGATTTAGAAGGAATGGATTCCCCAATAGACCTGCCCTGCGAAAAACAGCCCGGTTAGTTATACCACCTGCCGCAACTCAACCCGTACATTATAGCCGAGTCTGTGAAGGTAATCATAGCAATCATCCCACGTAAGCCCAAATTCACGAACATCTGCAAGACCGATGTTGGCAATGATCTCCCGAATAAGCTCAAAACTCCCATCCTCAAAGTCTGCGTCTCTCATCATATCTTCTGCCCAGCTTACGAGATTTGATAGATCTATTTCCCTGTTGATGTATTTCATAAGCATCTCTGCAAGCAACTCTTTTGTTACATTCATTTATGATTCTCCTCTATCTTCCTGTGTCCTTTATCCACGGGGAATTTTTCATGAATTTCGGTCAGGTTACCTTTCTCATCATAAATCTCCTGATAAAACCTAACAGTTGCTTCCATAACATCCACTTCTTTCACATACCGTGCTTTCCATCCATGTTTGCCTGTTGCCTCAAGCCAGTATTTCCGGCCACCATCAGGTAAGTTATCCCACTTGTGGAACTTTTTCTCATTAAGCCGCCTTTTGTCATCTATGGCCATCTGATAAAACTATACCATAATTTTGATGAATATTTAAAGAGATAGACACAGTTAAATTCTTTTTCCTCTCAATGCAGGCCTCAGCAAAGTCACGGCCCTTGGCGTCAGATCCCTGTCATCAAGCGGCGGCAGGTACATCGCCTCAACGTCATAGACAGGATGCCCCGGAATCCCCCAGTCCTCTCTACCGCATCTAACTTCGTTGGTCCCCACGGCCGCATACACACAGGAGTCATCGGGGACTGATTTATTTCTCGGAATAAAATACCTGTACCCCGGAGAAGGCACTGTATAAACGACCCTCATCTTTAATGTATTATCATGGCTTCCAGCGTTGATTGACTTCCTGCGGCCAGGCTCAAGAAAAACAGCAGCGCAGACCTTGATTCCTGTGTTCACCATCTTTATGACTGTAGCGCTCTTCGATGCCCGAAACCGCTCAGACAACGGGGGCACAGAGCTGAGGGAGAAACCAGATTCCTTCAGGCTGTCAAGGAAGTGATCCCCGGGAAGGAGCAGTTCTGATGCGGCAATGTTGCATAATGCCTCGACCTCCCTGTCAGGGTCCGCCTTCCCCTGCCCCTTCTCCATCATCCGTATGAACTCTGCACAATCCGGAAAGAAGGTATGCGCAATCTCATGGCATATGGAGAAGTTCTGCCGCTCAGGTTGTGTGACAGCGCTGTTTAGGAGGATCTTGAGCCGTCCATCCCCTGAAGGTACGATCATCGCATCAATTGCGGCAGGCAATTCGACAGGCACAATCTTAATCCCAATCAGGCCTGCAAGGATTACAGGATCAAAGGGAGGTCCGCCCCATCCAAGCCCCATGGCATACTGCACAAGCCCCCTGGCCTTCTCCCGGATAATCTCCTCTGGATCCGCCTCACTCCCGTGCAGGGCCTTGCCATCTTCAATCAGCCTCTCAACAGACGGGTGCCTCCATCTCATTTACCACCCGTCACGCACTCCAATCATTGCCGAGCCTGTATCCGTCTCACGGTGCCTCCATCTCATTTACCACCCGTCACCCGGTTAATGGTCTCGTACAGATAGGCCCAGTCCTCCTTGCTCATCCGCCCCTTTTTCCGGGTCTTGATCTGCGAGAGGGCATTGATAATATCCTCAGGCACCGGACTTCCCCTTCTGCGCCGCTCCTCAAGAAACTCCTCAAGCCCCTTATCAAGCTCCTCCATCACCATCATCCCGGAACGTGCAGCCGGCAGCTCCAGAAGGTCTGCAATGGTAACATCCATTGCATCTGCAAGTTTCTTCACCGAATCAATGGAAGGGCTTGCAATAATCTCATTCTCAAGCTGGGAGATATACCCCTTCGAGACCCCCGATCTTTCCGCAAGCTCAGGCAGCGTCAGGTTCTTTAACTTCCGCAGATTGGCAATCCTCCTGCCTATATGCCCCTTATAGTCTGTCATAACTGAAACCTAATGCGGTTTTGTTCGTCGTCTGCCTTGTCTAAAGTCATTTCTTTCGTTCGTATGTGTAACTTTGGTTAATGCTTTTGTATTAGAATATATCTTCCGGTTTCAATCTCGCCTGTCTCATTATGGCCTTAAGCAGACAGGGACCTATAATTTCCCCAGGATGTGCCGGAATAGTGATTTTGCCCGGCTTTTCGGGATGTATATAATGCTGGTGGCTTCCTTCGGAGCTATCGAATACAAAGCCATGCTTCTTAAGTATCTTTATAAGCTGTTTGGCAGTTATTCTCGGCAGCTTAGGACTCAAGCCGCTACCTCAATTACAGTTTTATAGGCCTCTGCTGATTCAGAAGGTATAGGTTCACCCGCCTTTTTAAGAGATTTGATATGAAGCGCTATCGCCTCCTTGATATTCTTCTTTGCTTCCTCAATAGATCTGCCCTGGGAAAAACAGCCCGGTAAAGATGGGACGACAGCATAATAGCCAATGCCATCCTCTTCCGGAATAATTTCTATCGTGTAGCGATATCTTGCTGGCATAATTACCCCCTAAAAAGATTATTACCTCATATATACCACAATGACATTATTTGCGACAAGAAGCATCTTTAATAATTAAAGTAGCACACACGGTTTCCTATTTCAAACAAATAGTTGTCAGGGTTAAACTTGACAAACAGAGTTCAGGATGCTAAACTAATGGTCTATCATGTTTATGAAACCAGAAAGGAGAAGCTGACTATGAAAGACGTGCAAGGCCATTTGAAAGGATTAAGAACCGGTGATCCGGGTACCTGTGAAAACCTCACCCTCTACCCGCTGTTTAGAGAGGATGGGCCTGTAGTGGAGTACCTCATGCTGGACGAGGCACTGAAGATGGGGGTTGTAACAATAACAGAGGTCAACGAGACCGGAAGGGTGTCTGAGCTTAAGGTCAATAATGATGCGGATATGGCGGTCCTACTTATGGATGGAGAAGAGCTGGCAGGCGCAAAACAGGATAGGATACTCAATACCACTATCCTTGTGGCGCCTCACTCCACTACCTTAATCCCGGTGAGCTGTGTTGAGCAGGGTAGGTGGCACTACAAGAGCAGGACATTTTTCACAGAAGACCGCATGTACAAACCCGCAGACAGGGGCAAAAAGGCAAGGCGGGTCTTTGACTCCATAAAGGCAGGCGCAGGATTCAATGCCGGGCAATCGGATATATGGGATGAGGTCGCCTGCCTCCAGGACAAATTCGGCGTCCGTTCAACCACAAATGCCATGTCAGCTATCTTTGAAAACCAGCGGGGCAACCTCGACGCCTACATAAACGGCTTTGCCATAGCAGACGGGCAGACCGGCTTTGTTGCCCTCATCAACGGCAGGATCACCGGTCTCGAGTCCTTAAGCCGTCCCGAGGCATTCAGGCACGCCTGGCCCAAGCTCATCAGGAGCTACGCCCTCGATGCGATTGACATGCGAATGAGCGCAGAAAACTCTGCAATCCCCCCTTTAGAAAAGGGGGGCAAGGGGGGATTTGATTCCCCCGACGACATATTAGTCTGGCTCTCCTCCATCAACCCCCATGACCTCACCGTCCACAAATCCCCCGGCCTCGGCAACGACCTCCGCTGGGATGAAGGACGCACCGTGGGGTTTATACTGGATTATCAGGATGAGGCAGTGCATGCGGCCGTGTTTGGGGTGGGGCAGAATGTTTCTTCTCAAGAATAAAGGTTACTAGGAGCCTGTCTGAGTAACGACTTTTCAAACTATTATCTTTGATCGTGCTCACTATTATCTGATGGTAATAGAAAGAAGTTTCGCTGTGATGCCTTTAAGACTGTTTGTCTCTGCAAATATAT
>JADZCV010000028.1 GCA_020851375.1 Nitrospirota bacterium
GCGGGAATCCAGACCGATGCCTGATTCCAGATTCCCACTACCCGCTTAAATCCTGCGGGGACAGGTTCCGTGGGAATGACGGGTAGACAGGAGCATTTTCAGGTAAACCGTCATGAGCCTCAGGCTCACCAAGGTTAGAGAAACCGTCATTCCCGCGTACGCGGGAATCCAGACCGATGCCTGATTCCAGATTCCAACTACCCGCTTAAATCCTGCGGGGACAGGTTCCATGGGAATGACGGGTAGACAGGGATTTTCGAGTGAACCGACATGAACCCTTCGACTGTCCGGCACGCTCACAGCTCAGGGCTCACAAAGGCAGATGAAAATCCCCCTTAGTCCCCCTTTACAAAGGGGGAAATCAGTTCCCACACTTTACAAAGGAGGAAATCAGTTCCCCCCTTTATTAAAGGGGGGAGAGGGGGGATTTGAACGGGGATTTTCGAGTGAAACAGTAGTCAGGCCGGGTTCAGATTATCCGCCTGTAATCCTTAAGCCTGAGGCGCCAGACTTTTACACCGCAGAACCGGTCTCCTTCAGGACAAACCGGCCTGACACGGGCCATATCCCTTGACGTGCACGGAGGCAGGAGATATTTTCCTATGATGGGATCAACCTCCCTGATCTGTTCTACTTCATCAAGCGAGGCCCTCCATATCTCTTCCTGTGCATTATAGCAGAGCCGCATGGCATACTTGTGACGCAGGTTCAGGAGATCCCCTGACTCTGTAAAACGGACGGCCACGGCATTTGGCAGAAGGTACATGGCAAACTCACTGCTCACTCCCAGTTTCTTAAGCTTGTTGACAGAATCCCATATCCGGTTCATTACTTCTTTATAGTTCTTCTCTATCCTGGAATCCTGACTGATAATAGCCGGCGTAATATAATCCGGCTCATCCGTTATTTGCCTGTGAAGACATGGGCGGGATGCAGGGGTATTCCTGTGTCTCTGATCCTGGGAATCTGCAGTGTGGCTGAGCCTTTTTCTGAATGTATACGATACATGTGACAGTGTTCTTGCAAGTTTGGACATTGTAGTCAGATTTAATGTCTCTCCATAAAGCCCGTTTACAGAAGGGTCTAATACCTGCCGAATTGCCTTCCTGTCACTGAAACTCCTCCTGTCTTTCTGCTTCGATGACGGGATACCGAGCACCTCACGAACAGACTGTGCGAGAATAGGTTCATTATGCTTCTTAAAGTCAACAAGCCTTGAAATCCTGCCGTCGAGGCTTGAATCAAATTCACTCAGAAATCTTTTTGTGAGCCTTGAAGTCCTGTCATGTCTCTCTGACTGAAAAAACTGATACTCCGGGATTGCATCCTCCTCCAACGGCTCTTCAAGAATCAGTTTATAGAGCGGCTCCAGGCGGAGGACCTCCTGCACCATCTTTTCAACAACTGCCTGCTGCTCAAAAGGGGTGTCATAGGATTTACACAGCCTGTAGTACCTTAAAAGGGTGACTGCACTGATCGTATGATAAAGATATGTAAATGCTGAAACTGGTATGACATACCTTGCAGCCTCCTGTGCCTTCTTGATCACAGCCCTGTTCAGGTCATCCGCTGACTTAAAGAATGGCAGGTCCAATTGCGGAGATGCACTGCCCTTTTTACTCTTTCTGCTGCCCTTCTTCTCCTGCACCTTGAAAATCTTCAGATATTCATTCCTTGCTATCGGCAGCAGCTCTTTAGAAAGCCTGCTGTATGCCTCCATCTGAAAAGATATGGTCTTTTCATATAATGCGAGGGCCCTCCCCTTCAGGGGTGGAACAAGAAAACTGCCGGGCCTGATTGCAACATAGCGCTGGCTTACCTGTTCGGAGTTGTAGAATGGATGACTGTGCAGGAAAGACCAGACGAACTGACGGGAGACGTTAGATATCGCAAACTGAAAGTGCGCGTGCTGAAGAGTTGTGTGGTGGCCTGCCTTGTAAATACTTTTTGCGAGCCTCCTGTGATCTTCTGTTATGCTGTCTTCAGTAACTATACCTTTGCCTGAGTAACATGTCCGGGCGGTTGCTATGAAATTATTGAAAGGATTGGAGAATGCCTTCTCCAATGTTACGACAGGGGCAGGAGATATAAAACGTTCCATAGATATTTCTCTGAATGCCCCTTATCCGGCAACCTGACCGAGAAGCCTTGAAATAGCCGGTATCCCGAATAATTCAAACCCCCTTATGGCCTCAGGCGGATAGCCTGCCACACACACAACAGGCTTTTCCGAAAGCACACCCATAATCAGAGGCTTTCCTGACTTCATGGGGACGCCATTCACAACAACACCAGGGTCATCAATGGAATTAATAAGCTCTGCTATGAACTCCCTGCCGCCGGCGGCTGTGCCGCCTGAGATTACTGCCATGTCCGCACGGGTCAGGGCGCCCCGCAGCGTTTTTTGAAATGCGGTAAAATCGTCTCTCATTATGTCCACTACCATAGGCATTCCGCCGCATTCTTCGACAAGCGCAGCAAGGGTGTAGGAATTTACATCCCAGACATACCCTGGTTTAAGAGGCTCCGAATGCCTTAAGATATCAGTTCCTGTACTGAATATAGCCACCACCGGTTTTTTTGAGACGGTAACTGATGAAACTCCCTGGCCTGCGAGCAGCATAATCTCCTTAGGTGACAATTTTGTTCCCGGCCTGATGATTACATCACCTTTCTTATGTTCATATGCCTTAGACTCAACATTTTCACCCCTGGCAACAGCCTTCTTTACTATTATCCCGGTCCCTGTCTTTACAATATCCATGTGCCTTACTACGGCATATTCGCCTTCCGGTACAAGGCCGCCTGTGCTTAACTCCATACAGGTCATTGACGCCAGGCCTTCAGCATATGCCTTGCCAGGCTCTATCGTTCCGGTGACCGCAAGTGTTACTGGTTTGTTTTCTCCTGCAGAGGCAGTATCTGCCACATTAACAAGATAACCTTCCACGAGCGCCCTCGAAAATGGGGGAGAATCTGTTGAAGCCTTCACATCAACCGCCACTATCCTCCTGTTGCACTCACTTAAAGCAGCCTCCTCTATGCCAAGGGGACCGGAGGGGAATGCATCAAAAAACCTCTTAAGAGCTTCTGCCACTGCATCATTTTGCTGACTGTTCATATACTGTCTCCTCAATAAACCTTGTTATCTGTGACACTGATTTAAACTCCACTGCATTTATACCCAATCCATGTGCACCAAGGACATGCCCCTTTGTATCATCTATAAATATAGCCTCTTCAGCAGACACTCCTGCCTTATCCAATGCAATACGATAAATCTGAGGATCAGGCTTCATTACACCTGCCTCATATGACAATATCCAGGTATCAAACCTGTGCACAATGGGAAAGTTTTTGCTGATAAACTCAAAATGGAGCTCATTAGTATTTGACAAAAGGAACAGGCTGAAGTCCCTCTTCAGCTTTTCAATTAATGCCGCAACTCCCTCATTTTCCCTGAATATATCACTCCAGATCCGTTTGAACTGATCAAATGACAGATCCAGTGCAAAGGAGTTTTTTATACTATTAAAAAACTCCCGGGAACTAATCCTGCCGGTCTCATACATGACCGCAATGTCATTTCCATGTTTCAGCAGGTAGTCTGCTATGTTAGCCGGGTCTCTATACAGTGCATCGTCAGACGCACTTGCAAGCCCCTCTGCAACAGAGGCAAAGGAGAAGTCCAGTATGACTTTCCCAAGATCAAAAATAATCAGCTTAATCATGTTGACCATTTATATTACAATGTACATGGCCATTTGTAAATACAGTGTAATTATTGTTGACACATGCACAACTGTTCTATTATTCTGTCATTATAACTACGAGATGGGAATTAACAATGTCAAAAGAGACAATTTCACCCGAAATCTTCCTTCCTGATAAGTTTGGGATAGACAACCTTACGATGGAAAAGACCCTCGCCGGATTACTTAGCCGTAAGGTTGATTACGCGGATATTTATCTTGAGTATGTTACGAGTGAATCTTTAAACCTTGAAGAAGGGCTTGTCAAGACGGCATCACGGAACATAACGCAGGGTGTCGGTGTCCGTGCCATAGCAGGAGACAAGACAGGTTACGCCTATTCTGATGATGTGTCTCTTCAGCACATTCAGGTTGCCGCAAGGACAGCAGGTTATATTGCGGAACAATCAGGGGATAATCTCACCGTGTCCCTGAACAAGATGAATAAACCGGCCCTGAACCTCTATCCCCTTGACATATATCCTACAGATGTAGCTGTAGAGGCAAAGGTAAGACTGCTTGATAAGATAGACAAGATGGCAAGAAACTATGACTCAAGGATAAAGAATGTCATAGCATCCTTCACAAGCCAGTATAAGGTGATACTCATCGTTACATCAGAGGGACTCATCATCGGAGATATACAGCCCCTATGCAGGCTTAATGTTACGTGCATAGCAGAGAGCGGGGAGAATCGCCAGGTTGGGAGCTTCGGCGGCGGCGGCAGGGTGGAGTTTTCATATTTCTTCGATGAAAACCGTTATGCACTCTATACCAGGAGGGCTGCCAAGCAGGCATTGATAAACCTGGATGCAGTTGATACGCCTGCCGGCACCATGGATATCGTGCTTGGATCTGGCTGGCCAGGTATACTGCTTCATGAGGCTGTAGGTCACGGCCTTGAGGCTGACTTCAACAGAAAGCGGACATCGGCCTTTACAGATATGATAGGGAAAAAGGTCGCTTCTGATATATGCACTGTAGTTGATGATGGCACAATTCCGGGACGAAGGGGATCAATAAACGTGGATGATGAGGGGACTGTGGCATCGCGTACAATCCTGATAGAGAATGGGATACTCAGGGGGTATCTGCAGGACAGGCTAAATGCAAAACTTATGAAGATGCCGCTGACAGGAAACGGCAGGCGTGAGAGTTACGCACATCCGCCAATGCCGAGGATGACCAACACGTTCATGCTGGAGGGGAATTCCACCCCTGTAGACATCATTCGCTCCGTTAGCAGGGGGCTCTATGCCGTCTCCTTCGGAGGCGGACAGGTGGATATTACGAATGGCAAATTTGTCTTTACTGCAAGCGAGGCATATCTGATAGAAGATGGAAAGGTGACGACGCCTGTGAGGGGAGCCACGCTAATAGGCAATGGCCCTGATGTGCTGAAGAAGGTCTCCATGGTGGGAAATGACCTCGAACTTGACACAGGAATCGGGACATGCGGCAAGGATGGCCAGTCTGTACCTGTAGGCGTTGGGATGCCAACTGTCAGGATAGACGGCATGACAGTCGGAGGGACAGTTTAAGGTTAATCAGGGGTGTATTATCGTGAGAATAATATGGACATTACTATTGAGATAGCACAGGATATCCTGGAAAAGGCAAAAAAAATGGGCGCAACTGATGGCGACATAATCATCGTTGATGGCCGCTCTTCCGACGTCCAGGTGCGTCTTTCATCTATTGACAAGATTACAGACTCCCAGTTTAAGACCCTTGGACTGCGGCTTTTTTTCGGCAAGAGGAGCGCAATCAGCTCGACCTCTGATTTCACCCCTTCATCACTGGAAAAGCTCATAGAAGACACCTGCGCCATTGCAAAGGTAACTGCTCATGATGAATTTGCAGGCCTCCCATTGCCGCAATATAAGATGAAGATAAAAGATGTGGAGGTATATGACGAAGCTGTTCACAAGATAACCAGCGAAGAGATGATAGAGATGGCAAAAACAGCAGAGGCCTCGGCATTAAAATATGACGAAAGGATTACAAATTCCGACGGCGGAAGCTGCAGCAAGAGATTTACTCATATCATTTACGCAGGTACAAATAATCTTTCAGGAGAGTACATGACCTCTATGTTCTCGATATCAACCACACCTATTGCATCAGCAGAAGGGCTTATGCAGCGCGACTACTGGTATTCTTCTTCAAGGCAATTCAGTAAGCTTGATAAGCCGGAGAGCATTGGAGAGACTGCAGCAAGGCGGACTATCCGCCGGCTCGGTGCAAGGAAGATTCAGACTCAACAGGCACCGGTTGTCTTTGATCCTGAGACGGCATCTACCCTTCTCGGCAACCTTTGCTCTGCATTATCAGGATACTCTGTCTATAAAGGGGCCTCATTTCTTGTAAACATGTTAAACAGGCAGGTCGCTGCTCCTGATGTAACCATATATGATGACGGGACAATCCCATGGGGGATAGGTTCAAAACCGTTTGACGGCGAGGGTGCGGCTGCAAGAAAGACGACTATAGCTGAGAGGGGCATCCTCACTAATTACCTCCTCGACTCATATTCTGCCCGGAAGCTGGGCCTGACCTCAACAGGCAATGCCTCGCGCGGGGCAGGAGATCCTCCTGTTGCAGCGCCAACAAACTTTTATCTTTCAGCAGGCAGATATACCGCTGATGAAATAATCAGATCTGTTGACTCAGGTCTGTATGTTACTGATCTTATAGGATTTGGATTTAATCCTGTAACAGGCGACTACTCACGCGGAGCATCCGGAATATGGATAGAAAGAGGGGAGCTGGCATATCCTGTGGAAGAGATAACGATAGCAGGCAACCTTAAGGATATGCTCATGCAGATAGAGATGATCGGAAATGACCTCGATTTCAGGCAGAAGATATGCTCTCCCACAATAAAGATCGGACGACTGACCATAGCAGGACACTGACTTGCTAAAAAAGAACCGCAGGGAGGAGATACTCAAGTCAGCCATCTCGGCCTTTTCACACAAAGGATATCATAATACGAGCATCTCTGACATTATAGAAAAGGCCGGCATAGCACGCGGCACCTTTTATCTCTATTTTGAAAATAAGCGGCAGATTTTCGACAGCGTCCTCGATAACCTCATAGTCGAGCTCGACCACTGTATAAAGAAGATAGAATTGGGACAGGGTCTTCCCAATCCTTTGGACCAGCTCAAGGCAAACCTGATACGGGTATTAACCCTTTTTATTGAAAATCCGGAGTTGACAGGCATACTGCTTCGTCATGCCACCGGCCTTGATGCAGAGCTTGACAAGAAGATTAGTCAGTTTTACAGGAACTGGGCTTACAGGATAGAAGAGGCATTCAACCTTGGGATTACAATGGGCCTTGTGCGGGAATGCAACTCAACATTGATCTCCTATTGTATCCTTGGATGCATCAAAGAAGTCATCGAACATATCACTCTGTACAGAAAGGATAAACCGGATATTGGAGTAATTGCGGATGAGATGATTAACTTTGGCCTGAATGGACTGAGGAATCCAAAGCTGACCTTTTAGGGGTGCAGCAACTTCTGCCGCACCCCATGACAATTTTACTGCACGCAAAGCTGTTATTTCTGTAAATCCCCCTTCAGATGAGTCACAAGGGCATTAGCATCAGCATCAGGCATCGGAACCTTCGGCATGTCAATGACAATTTTCGGATACTTCTTTGCTGGTCCTGTGCGCCCCTCAAGTATGACCTTCCTAATGTCTTCAGCCTTGCCTTTGGAAATGAACTCATTACCCTTTAGAGAAGGGCCCAAAGGTGTACCTTCCCCCTGGGTTCCGTGACATAATGAACATTTATCTTTAAATATCTTGCCGCCGTCGGCAGCAAAAGCTTCACCACTGAAAATGAGCAATAATGTAATAAATAACAGGGATACAACCTTCATGGAATTCACCCCCTTTCAATGATAATTTTGTCCTAATTATACAACTTAAAATTGGCCAGGTCAAAGTATTTGTATCTTAAAAATAACCTTGACTTTGCAGGAAGTTTTGAGTAAAATTGCCAGTAGACTGACATGTCAGTCTACTGGCACGTCAGCTGCCGTCAGCCTCTCCCTGCAAATCACAATTAAGGCAGCCTGACCCGATGTTTTATGAGCAATATTATTTCCAGCCTGAACAATATACTCATTGGCCTTGACGTAGGCTCGACCACTGTAAAGGCCGTAGTCCTTGATGGTGCAACCGGCAGCATCCTCTGGCAAGACTATCAGCGTCATGAGACAAGACAGATTCATAAGGTCCTCGAATTCCTTCAGGCTATAGAAAACAAATTTATGGGGAATTCCGGCCAATTCCGGATCTTTATTACAGGAAGCGGCGGGAGGGCTGTATCGGAACTAATAGGCGCCAAATTTGTACAGGAGGTTAATGCTGTTTCTCTTGCGGTGGAGCATAACCATCCGGACGCGGGATCTGTCATTGAATTAGGCGGCCAGGATGCAAAGATTATCATCTGGGCTGAAGACGCCAATGGAAACAGGAGAAAACTCTCAAGCATGAATGACAAGTGTGCGGGAGGGACGGGGGCTGTTATTGACAAGATCTCCGCAAAACTGAACATCTCTCAGGATGAGGTAAGCAGCCTGCGGTATACCGGCACAAGACTGCACCCTGTTGCAGGAAAATGCGGGGTGTTTGCAGAAACAGACATCAACGGACTTCAGAAACAGGGGATCCCGTCTCAGGAATTAATGGCATCTCTTTTTGAGGCCATCGTTCAGCAGAATTTGAGTGTACTGACAAGGGGCAATACCTTAAGACCGCATGTACTTCTCCTGGGCGGGCCCAATGCCTTTATACCGGCGCTGCAGGAAGCCTGGTCACATCATATACCCAGGATGTGGGAGGAACGTGGAATTACCCTGCCATCCGGGATGAAGCCTGAAGATCTCATCTACGTCCCTTCCAACGCCCAGTTTTATGCTGCAATGGGCTCAGTAATCTACGGCAGGAGTGAAGATGAGTCGGTCGGGAGATACAAGGGACTGAAGGAGTTGGAGGATTATATATCAGGAGGCCGGAGGAAATCAGATGCACGGGCGGTATCAACAGGTCTGGCTGCGAATGATGAGGAACTTGAGAGATTTGTGAGAGAGTTCAGAAAGGCTCCCTTCACTCCGCCTGCATTCCAGCCTGGAGAAACAGTCTATGGTTATATAGGCATTGACGGCGGCTCAACATCTACTAAAGGCGTTCTGCTTGACAGGGAGGGCGAGCTCCTTGCCAGGGCATACAGGCTTTCGAAAGGCAATCCAATTGACGATACGAGGGAAATATTGAGAGACCTGCGACAACAGGTAGAATCACAAGGGGCGCACCTTGAGGTCTCAGGGGCAGGAACCACAGGCTACGCAAAGGATATGCTTAAGGAATGCTTCGGGGCTGACATCGCCCTTGTAGAGACAGTTGCCCACACCAAATCTGCCCTTCGCTATTTTGAAAATGCGGATGTGATCGTGGATGTCGGGGGGCAGGACATAAAGGTCATCTTCCTGAAAGACGGCAAGGTGAAGGATTTTAAATTAAACACGCAATGCTCCGCAGGCAACGGCTATTTCCTTCAAAATACGGCCGAACGGTTTGGGTTTAACGTGACAGAATATGCTGACCTGGCATTTAAGGCAGCACGCCTGCCGCTTTTTCATTACGGATGTGCAGTCTTTCTTGAATCAGACATAGTGAACTTTCAACAGCAGGGGTGGGAGCGGGAAGAGATCATGGCAGGCCTGGCTACTGTTCTTCCGAAGAACATCTGGCTATACGTTGTCCAGGAACCAAACCTGCGCAGGCTTGGAAGGACATTCATCCTCCAGGGAGGCACACAGCATAATCTCGCTGCTGTGAAGGCACAGTACGATTTTATCAAGTCCAGGGTGCCTGACGCAGAAATACATGTTCACAGGTATACAGGCGAAAGCGGCGCTATTGGAGCCGCTCTTGAGGCAATACGCGTGGCTGGTGAAGGAAAGACGAGTTTTGTCGGTCTCGATGCAGCAGAGGGGATCAGATTCAATGCCCTGAGGGATGAATCAACAAGATGTAATTTCTGCCAGAACAGCTGCCAGAGGACCTTCATTGATATAGAATCATCTTCAGTCAGACACTCCAAACGTTATATAATCGCAACCTGTGACAAGGGGACAGTGGAAGATATCAGGGATGTTCAGGCTATAAAGAAGAAGGCTGACGACCTTAAGAAGATGTATCCTGACATGTCTGAGATTGCAGCAAGGGAAGTCTTAAAAAGCCGGCTATCGTCCAAATTGAACCCTGACAAAAACGAAGGCTGCAATATCAGGATTGGCATTCCGCGAACCCTTAACATGTATTCAGTGGCACCTTTCTTCATCGCATACCTTGAAAGTGCCGGGGTACCCTTTAAACATATCATTCTATCTGACAACACCGATGAAAAGATGTATAAAGAGGGTTCAAGGCGCGGGGCAATAGACGCATGCTTTCCGAGCAAGGTTGCACTTTCTCATGTCCATAACCTGATATATGGGAAAAAGACGAGGCCTGATGTGATATTCTTTCCAATGCTGCTTGATCTGCCTTCAGAGATAAAGAAGGCTGTTGCAAGCTCGTCCTGTCCGACAGTTGCAGCAACCCCTGAGGTAATCAAGGCCGCATTCACAAAGGAGGAAGACCTCTTTACAAAACATGGTATAAGATTCCTGGCGCCTCACCTTAACATGAGCGAACCGGAGCTCTTTGAACAGCAGATGCATCAGCTCGCATCCGGGTTATTCGGACTTGACAAGTTCCGGAACAGAGAGGCGATGGAGGCAGGCTACAGGGCCCTGTCAGATTATACAAATGATCTCAGAAGAAGGGGAAGTGAGGTGCTTCGCAGGATTGAATCAGAAGGCAGGGTGGGTGTTGTAGTCCTCGGCAGGCCTTATCATAATGATCCCGGGCTTAACCATGAAATCCTGTCTGAGATTCAAAAATACGGTTATCCCGTCTTTACCGTCGAATCGCTTCCGCATGATGATGACATAATGGACAGACTCTTTGGCGACGAAGTACGGCGTGGTGAAATAGGTCATCCCCTGGAGATAGATGACGTATGGAAGAACTCATACAGTGAGAATACAAACAAGAAGCTGTGGGGGGCGAAATACACGGCAAGGCATCCAAATCTTGTTGCTGTTGACCTCTCCAATTTCAGGTGCGGACATGATTCACCGATATACGCCGTGGTCGAAGAAATACTGTCTGCAACACAGACGCCCTATTTCACATTTCATGACATTGACGAAAACAGGCCGTCAGGTTCAATAAAGATCAGGGTTGAGACCATACATTATTTCCTGCAAAGATATGAGGAGGCGCTGCTGAAAAATGAACTCAAATATTCAACATTACAAGAGACCTGCTGAGAGGCCGTTTACAAAAGACCAGCGTGACTCGACCACCATCCTTTTTGGAGGCCTCACACACAATCATGACTATCTCATTGAAGGGGCCCTGAAGGGAATGGGGTACAATGCAAAATACCTTCCTGTCCCTGACAATCAATCACTGTCAGTCGGAAAAGAGTACGGAAACCGGGGTCAATGCAACCCCACATACTACACCGTAGGGAATCTGATAAAGTATCTCCGGGGCCTGAAGGCAGACAATGACACAGAAAAGATTGATGATAAATATGTATTTCTGACAGCAGGCTCATGCGGACCATGCCGTTTTGGGATGTATGAGGCTGAATACAGAAAGGCCCTGCGGGATTCCGGTTTCCCTGACTTCAGGGTTCTCCTGTTTCAGCAATCAGGGGACATGAATCAGGGAAAGGAATGGGGCCTTGAGCTTACGCCTAAATTCTTTATCACTCTGGTCAAGACAATCATGGCAGGAGATATGCTGAATGAACTGGGATATAAAATACGGCCATATGAAATTATTCCCGGTGAAACAGACAAATGTATTGAGAACGGGAGGACTCTCCTTTACTCTGCGCTTCAGGAGAGGAAATCTTTGCGCCCTGTATTGAAAAAAATCAATCAGCTATTCTCTGCAATCAGGGTTGATTATTCGCGCGTCAAACCAAAGGTAAAATTAACAGGCGAATTCTGGGCAATGACAACTGAGGGTGAAGGAAATTATATGCTGCAGCGCTGGCTTGAGTCTGAAGGGGCTGAGGTTGTTACAGAACCTGTCAGCAACTGGGTCAGTTTTATCTTCTGGGAACATGCGGAGAGGGCAATGGAACGCCGCAAAGTCAAGAAGGGGGCATACAAGACAATATTGGGTCTGAAGGCCGCAAGCCTCCTCTTCCACTACTATTACACCAGTTACCGGAGCGCCCTTAAATTCAGGCCTGATGCACTCTCCTCCCAGGACAAGGTGGCGGAATATGCAAAGAACTATTACAACCCGCGTATATCAGGCGGCGAGGGACATATGGAGATCGGCAAGCATATCATGTCATTCAGGGAAAAGAAGGCTCATCTGGTTGTCTCAGTAAAACCATTCGGCTGCATGCCGAGCACACAGAGCGACGGGGTTCAGGCCAAGGTGGTAACAGACCTTGGGAACAGCCTGTTTGTCTCGATAGAGACATCGGGTGACAGTGATGTAAATGTAAAGAGCAGGGTGCAGATGAAGCTCTATGAAGCACGGGAGCGTGCAAAGAAAGAGGTTGCAGACACCCTGAAGAGGCACGATCTGTCAATGAAACAGGTCGAGGAGTACAGCAAGAAGAATCCGCTTTCAGGTATGACAAGACTTCCACATTATGAGGCAAGCAGTACCAGCAACTTCATTAGCATGAAGGCTTCAGACATACGGAAGGGTTAAAGTTAAATGGGGACAGCGACTATTTATTTTGCAGATTATGACCTGAAGAAATAAATAGTCGCTGTCCCCATTTAACTTTCCATTTAACTTTCAGGGCTCACCAAGGTTTATGAAAACGTCATTCCCGCGGAAGCGGGAATCCAGACCGATGGCTTGATTCTGGATTCCCACTTCCGTGGGAATGACAGACAAATAGGACCTTTTTCACTTACCGCCAGCGTCCAATACTGAGATAAATTCCGAGGTTTGCATCCGGATCTATCGTTGGCTCTATCAGCGGCCTGGCTGAGGTCATTATAGTCTGTACACCAGGTCCATGGCCTGCAAGGTAACTATCCGTATGAATGACAATGCCGATAGTGACCGCCCCTTCCCTGTAGGTCCAGCCATAGCTGGAATCATGATCCTGTATCGCGACAAAATCACCCAGTCTTAGTCCCTCAAGTTTATGCCTTTTTATTGCTTCAGCGTCCGAGGTCTGGATGTCATAGTCCCCCTTGTATACATCATTATGCCCGAGACCTGAACCCATCAACTTGCCTGGGACTATGGCCGTGACCGGTACTTCAATCCTGCCGCCTGCGATTGCACTTATGGCTGTCTTTTTCAGCACCTCAGGGGACATACTGAATACCTTTATCTCCGGATAATCTTCGAGTGACAACCCCTGCCCATATGCACGGACTAATATTTTATCGTCCTGGGTAAGTTTCCCGAGCGTTTCTTCATCAAAATCTGCGATGACATGCTCCACACCGCCATGATGGCCTGTTACCACCCCTTTGGCACCTTTTGCATCACCCGATATTACAACAGCTTCATTGCCTATGCATGAAAATGTATTAAATGCACGATTAGGGTCCTTGTTTGGCTCCTTGGGGTCACTGCTGAATGACACGCACGGTTCGATATGGTCCCCTGCCCAGCCAAAAACAGTATCACCGACTTTAACATTGAACGTTATTCCTCCAACACTCGGCAGCATAAGGCTCACACCGCTGCTTGCAAGCTCCCAGCCAAAGCACCTGGCATAAACAACACTACCCTGTACCGCAAATTTAACGAGTCTGTCTTCATTTGTCCTTAAGGTCATTTTAATCTCCATAGGGTTCAAGTGGTCGAGGGTCAAGGTGAACCGCGGCCAGATTCTGGATTCCCACTCCCCGCTTAAATCATGCGGGGACAGGTTACGTGGGGATGACTGGTACTTAGGAGCATTTTCAGGTGAACCGTCATGAGCCCTTCGACTGTTCGACAAGCTCACAGCTCAGGGCTCACCAGGGTTCATGAAAACGTCATTCCCGCGCAAGCGGGAATCCAGACCGCGGCCTGGGTTCTGGATTCCCACTCCCCGCTTAAATCATGCGGGGACAGGTTCCGTGGGAATGACGGGTACTTAGGAGTATTTTCGAGTGAAGTACGGATATTACACTTGACCCCTCGCCCCCTTGACCCCTCGACCCCTGTTTGTCTCTTCCCACGCCTTATCTATCTCCTCTATCCTCTCTATAACATCATCAATAAGCCACTGCGGTGTTGAGGCCCCGGCTGTTATTCCAACCTTACTTATGCCGTTAAACCACTCCGGCAGGAGTTCCTCTGAGGTCTCCACATGCCTCGTGCATACATGCCTTGAGCAGATTTCAGCAAGCCTCTTTGTATTTCCACTGTTCCTGCCGCCGACAACCACCATCAAATCCACCATTCTCGCCAGTTCATCGGCAGCATACTGATTGCTCCTTGTTGCGCCGCAAATGGTATTTTTAATCTTCCATTTCAGGCCATTTGACTTGATACACTGCTCTATCTTTTTAAATTTCGTAAATTCCTGCGTTGTCTGAAAAACTATTGCAGGGCGCAGGGGCCTTTTCTCTATAATCTGTTCAAGGTCAGACACAACATGTATCGTACAATCCGGCACTTCATGACGGGCATGCCCCACAATACCTATTACCTCTGCATGCATCTCGTCTCCAACAACAAACAGCTCATAACCCCTTCTGCAAAACTCCACTGCATAGTCCTGCACATCCTTGACAAACCTGCAGGTGGCATCAATAATGTTCAGGTCATTTACCTGAGCCGTTTTATAATCTTCCGGGGGAACTCCATGTGCCCTTATTATAAGGTTCCCCTCCTTATATCCTTCAAGGTCCCTGATCGGTTCAATGCCATAATCCTGCTTCAGACGATCAATTTCCTGTGGGTTGTGAATAAGCGGGCCATACGTCCTTGTAGGCATTGGGGATGATGCAGCTATCTCCGTAGCCTTATTTATGGCCTCCCTGACACCAAAACAAAAGCCTGAATGACGTGCAATCTGTATTTCCATCATTTCATTAATATTCTACATTAACCGCGTATAATGTTGCAAATCATCCTCAGCGTATTACTATCGTTAAAACTTAGCACAAGGACGGCTTTGCCCGTTGACATTTTCGGGTTAATATCCTATTCTTTAATCACCGATAATAAGCGCTATGTCAATCAAATCCTATTGCACTGCAGGTATTCTATATCGAATAATTATTATACTGGTCGTTTTTTCAACATTCGGCGCCCTGCTCCTCTCATCAGCCAGGATAACAACAGCTGCGCCCTCTGACAAGAATGAAATACGTGATGGTGAGCTGATAAATACCATGAAGTCATTCTCAGCAGCGTTTAAGAATGGGAATGTTGATGAGTACATGTCATTCTATTCTAACACAGCGCTTGAAAATGGGGGCAATCAAATTGACAAAATAAGGGCAAACTATTCAGACATTATTGCCCGTAATTTGATTACTTTGTATGAATTCGAGATTTCAGACATCAAGAATGCAGGAGATTCTGCCGTTGTTGACGCTATTTATAATAAGACCCTCGTTAACAAGGCAAATGGCAATGCAATGCTTACAAACGGAAATGTGCGAATAAGGTTTATAAGGGAAAATAACAGGATAAAAATTTCAACTATTGATTATGACAAGAATATCAGCGGGGATTATATTATTGGGAAAGAAGACCTCCTTGAAATCTCTGTCTGGAAATCGCCTGAACTGTCACTCTCAATAATAGTCCGGCCTGATGGAATGATATCACTGCCGCTGATTGGAGAAGTCCATGCTGACGGACGTACCCCCAATGAGTTGCAGACAGCCATACAGGACAGACTAAAAGAGTTCAAGCAGGGGCCGATTGTATCCGTCATCGTCAGAGAATCAAACAGTAAATCCATATTTATAACCGGTGAAGTTATAAGACCAGGGAAATACCCCCTGCACAGTGACACCACCATAACTCAGGCAATAGCACTTGCCGGAGGCTTTAGCCAGTGGGCTAACAAGGATAAGATAACTGTAATACGAAAAAGCCCAATGAACCCGGAAGGAAACAGGGTTTCAATCAAATATTCGGATATTGTCGGCGGTAAAAATATGAGGGCTAATATCCTGTTACGGCCAGGTGATACCGTAATCGTACCATAATAGCGAAATAAATAGAAATAAATAGGGACAGCGACTATTTATTTTGTACAGAATAAATAGTCGCTGTCCCTATTTATTTCAGTAGTTGTCGTATCCTGAACCATAGTAATACTTGGAATGAATTGGTTCAACACAGTTCAGTACTACTCCAACAACCTTATCGGCTGCCAGGGTTGAAGTAGCTCTTTTCACAATACTTCGCGGGGTCTTGCCGGCCTGAATTACAAGCAAAATACCGTCTACAAGTTTAGAATAGATATTGATATCAGCCAATGGAATAATAGGGGGTGTATCAATTATGATGTACTTGTAATTTTCTCTGACAGTTTTCATTATCTGCTGCATCCTTATAGACGATATAAGTCTTGAAGGATTTCCAACTGTTTTACCTGCGAACAGTACCGACAACTGCCCGTCAAACATCTTCACAGCACATGACTCAATATCTATTTTCCCAACTAAAACATCTGTTAGTCCAAATCCAGGCGGATGTTTTAAATACCCATAAAGCCCTGGATTTTTTAAATCTCCTTCAATAAGAAGTACCTTCTCATCAAAGTCTCTGGCTATGGAGATTGCAAGGTTAAGCGAGGTAAAGGTCTTGCCCTCTGCTTTAACAGAACTTGTAACTGCGAGCGCATAGGAACTGGCTTCCTGACGCAACTGGGCTACACGCGTAAATAAAATGCGATACTGCTCTGCTGAAATAGAGGCTGGTTCTTTTAGGGTGACAAGCCTGTTGTCAATGACGCCGCTATTGATCCTGTTACCAGCCTCATCAATCATTACAGGAACCCGCTCATCAGCACCCTGGGTCATCACATTGCCATCTTCTGTTCTTTTTCTCTTTATCCAGTCCATTCTCATAGCTTATAATCCCTTAAATCCTATCTTCCTCCGATACGGGGTACAGACGCCAGAACAGGAATACCAATAGCCGTATAAACATCATCGGGCTTTCTGAAAGAGGCATCTATGTACTCCAGCAGGAGTGCCAGGCCAACGCCACCTCCTATGCCCCCGGCAAGACCTGCAAAAACTATCATCATTACATTAGGCTTGAATGGCTTGATCGGCAGACTTGCCGGGTCCAGTATCCTGAACTGCTCACCCTTCTGTTTTTTTTCAAGACTCTCAGCAAGCCTCGCATCAAGTCTCTTGGTCAGCAAATTCTGATAATTCTGCCTCGTATTTTCATAGTCCCTCATAAGGGCCGAAATCTGCTGTTCCCTTTGAGGAATACGCTCCACACGCGCCTGGAAGAGGGTAATGTTTCTTGACAGCTCTAATTGTTTTTCCTTAAGTGTCTTTACCTCTGCATTAACATCTGCTAATTGGGATGATAATGTAAGGTATCGGGGGTCATCACTCACTATCGGGTTTCTTCCAGCACCACTTCCAGTTGTTTCTCTCCCTTTTCCTGTCCTGATCATAGATTCAATTTCATCTATTTCACTCTTTACTCTAACAATATCAGGGTATTTTTCCGTATATGTGCTTGAAAGCTGAGACAATTCTGACTGTAATTGAGCAAGTCTAATCCTCATGGGGTCATTGGGCGCTGTCCCGGTTGCGGCTGCCCCCCGGCTAACCTGAGCAGCGCCAATCTCAGACAACTGACTTTCAATTGTAATCTTCCTGTCCTCGGCAACTCTTAAGGTTTCATTTGTCATCTGGCGTTCCATTTGTAAACGGTCCAGCGTCCTTAAATTTGCCTCAAGCTGTGAGGGAAGCTCCCCCATATACTTCTCCTTAAATGTCTTCATCTGCATTTCCTGTATTTCCAGGGAATTTTTCAGATTTTGGAGCTCATTCTCGAGGAAGTTCGTCGTCCCCTCAACCTGCTGCTCCCTGACCTTCAAATTCTCTTCTATAAACAGAGAAGCAAGCCGGTTCGTAACATGCATTACTGTTTCAGGTTCACTCCCAATATATGAAATGGCAAAGGAACTACCCTGACCGCGTGACCCACTCCTCACATCCAGGGTTATGCTCTTTCTCATAAGCTCTACAATCTCTTCATTTGTAAGCTTGTCCTTCACCCTGCTATATAGTCCAAATTCGTTTATAATAGACTCTAACCGCGTCCTGCTCATAACCTGCTGGGTAATCGTATTAAGCCTTGACGCTATATCATTATCAACCGTAGGGGTTACATAAAACTCAGGAATCATTTGACGCTCTATAAGTATAAGAGTAGATGACCTGTAAATCTTGGGAATAAGAATGAGTGCTAATAATATCCCTACAATGGAAACCATAACCGGAATTATGATAAACCACTTTCTGCGGAGAAATATCTCTAAATAATCTTCTATCTGCTGAAGTCCTGGTTTCTGAATTTCCATAAAATTGTTACAATTATTAATCTGGAAGGCAAACTTTCCCGCCGCCACCTTCAACAGCTATATTTAGTGCATGGCCAGCTTTTTGCCTAAGAGTTACAATATCACTCGCATGCGTCGGGAAACATGCAACGCCTATACTCGTCGTCATACCGATCAGATGTCCATTAGTTTTAAATGTATAATTTTCTATGCGCTCTTTGATCCTAACACCTACCTTCAAAGATGACTGATAATCTGCCTGGTCTAATATAAGAATAAATTTATCATCCCCAATCCTGCCTATAATGTCGGTTGACCTTATCTCCTCCTTAACTATTGCGGCAAGCTTCCGTATAAGCTCATCTTCTTCAGGGTGCGTCAGCTCTTTTAAAATTTTATCCCTTTGAACTACCATAAGCGAGAAAAAGTAAAGGTATCTCGCAGCCTTTTTCACCTCAATGTTAAGCATATAGTCAAATGCTTCCTTATCAAGGGCCTGTGTTACCTTATCAAACATAAGACTTACTTGTCCTCTTGGAATTATTTCCATGCTCAATGTTGAAACATGCAAGTTGATGCTCTCCTCGTCAAAGGGTCAAACTTGCAATATCAATGCCACCAATATAGTACCCTAAAAACAGGGCCTTTCAACATGGCACACCGCATCCATGAGATATTTGGGTATCATCTAAGCCGCTATCGTCTGAAATTCTGAAAAAATTTACGTTGACAAAACTATGACATGGTCACGCTTATTACTAATATTGGAAAATCTTTTCTCTTTTTTATTCAAACAGGTTATACTGCCTCATCTTATAAAAGAGTGTCTTGTAACTGATAGAGAGCATTTCTGCAGTCTTCCTGCGGTTCCACCTGCATAAGAGCAGAGTTTTTCTAATAGCCTCCTCCTCTGCCCTGCTGACGGCCTCCTGGGCAATCTCTTTTAAACGGCGGGGCTTAAACGTTGCTTCAACAGTATCCTTTTCCTTATTTTCCAAATGCACCATGGGAGCATTGTCCACTGATGCATCAGCCTCCGAACAACCACTTAACTCAACCTTTTCACTTCCAAGGACTATTATCCGTTTAACAATATTTTCAAGCTCCCTTACATTTCCAGGCCAGCGATAAGAGGCAAATCTATCCATAGTCTCCTGCGACAGTGTGCGATAATCCTTATTATAGATGTTACAATATTTGTGCAGAAAAAATTCCGTCAATACGGGGATATCCTCTTTTCGGTCACGCAGGGATGGCATAGTTATACTGACAACATTGAGTCTGTAAAAAAGGTCCTCCCTGAAAGTCCCGGCTACAACCGCCCTTTCAAGATTCTTGTTTGTAGCGGCAATTACCCGGACATCCACCTCAACCTCTCTGCCTCCTATCCTTGAAAATTCTCCATCCTGCAGTACCTGCAAGAGCTTAGACTGCAGTGATTGCGGCACATCACCAATCTCATCAAGAAAGATCGTCCCTTTGTTTGCGAACTCAAACTTTCCAGGCTTCATCCTGTGCGCTCCGGTAAAAGCGCCCTTCTCATGACCAAACAATTCACTTTCCAGCAAACCTTCAGGTATTGCCGCACATAAGACCTTGACAAAAGGTTTATCCATCCTGTTGGAATGCCTGTAAATTGCCTGAGCCGCAAGTTCCTTTCCAGTGCCGCTTTCACCCCGCAACAGGACAGTAATGTCCGGCTGGGCTACACGCCGTATTATGTTTTTTATGTCCGTTATCCGCCTGCTGTTACCAAGAAGAAGGCCCCCGACACAATCAACAGAGGGTTCTTCCTTCATAATACTATCAGGGTCTAAGTCAAGCCTGCTAATGTCGTTGCCATTTTCCATATATCGTGTTATCTTACCATGCGATTCAGTTTAATTTTCTGATTATTGTTAGTGTGTACTGCAAGGAACATTGAGAAACAGATTACCCATTCTTACCCAATCTGTTTCCCATTCATCGCCTATTTTAGCGTAATACGTGGACAAGTCAAGCCAATATTTTGACAAGGGATATATGATGACTAAAGGAGGGGGTATGTACAAGGGCCGCATTATTTTGGTTTGCATTCTTTTATTAACTTTGACTTCCTGCAGTAGTCCGGAAGAGAAGAAGGCCAAACACGTAAACAGGGGATTGAAGTATTTCACTGAAGGAAAATACAGGGAAGCAATTATAGAATATAAGAATGCGACCCAGATAGCCCCAAAGGATGCTGAAGCACATTACCGGCTTGGTTTGGCGCTTGTCAGATCAGGGCGGATACAGGATCTGGCTGATGCCTACAAAGAACTCAAACAGGCGGTTGAACTCAACCCTGATATCCTGGATGCACAGATACAGCTTGGCAACATACTGCTGCTGTCAAGGGAATATACGCAGGCTAAGGAAAAAGGAGAGTTTGTCTTAAAGAAGGAACCTGACAATGTAGATGCCCGTTTGCTCCTTGGAAATGCCTATGCAAGACTCCGGAAAGACAGCGATGCAATCAGGGAGATTAGAAAGGCTATTGAGCTTGATCCGAAACGTATACCATCATACCTTAATCTCGGCAGCATTTATGTCTCACAGAGAAACCTGAACGACGCTGAAAAGGTCTACCATGAGGCCATCTCTATAGATAGCAAATCAGTAAATGCACACCTCGCCCTTGCAAATCTGCATTATTTAAAAAATGAAATGACCGCTGCTGAGGAAGAATATAAAGAGGCCATTGGCATAGACCCTGAGAATGTCAATCTCCACATTACACTTGGAAGATTTTATTCCTCACAGAACAGGTTTAAAGAGGCAGAATCTAAGTTTATCGAGGCTGGCAGTATTGACCCTAAGAATCCGTTACCTCACATAATACTGGGAGACTTATATATTCTTCAGAAACATGATGATGAAGCTGTAAAGGCGTATCAGAAGGGTGATGAGATTAATCCGGCGGAACTGACTGCAAAAAAGAGGCTCGCTTCTTACTATCTTACAAAGTCAAATATTGACGAGTCATTAAAATATGCGGACAGTATACTTGAGAAGAATCCGGGAGACGCAGAAGGGCACTCACTGAAAGGGAGAATATTCCTTGCCAAATTAAAGGTATCAGAAGCAATCTCGGAGTTTCAAAAGGTATTGAAGGATGAGCCCGGACGCTCTGATGTCCGGTACTTTCTTGCTCAGGCCCACCTGATGGCAGGTGACTTACAGCTATCAAAGAATGAGTTGGCAGAGGTATTAAAGTCAGCACCAAATTCAACAGATGCACGGGCAAGCCTCGCAGAGGTCTACTTCAGACTACACTCATATGACGAGGCAGTCAGTGAGGCAAAGAAGGTATTGGCCATGCAGCCTGATAATCAAAAAGCAAGGAGGATACTCGGTGATGCCTATGTCGGTAAAAGGGATGCTGGCAGCGCCTTATCTCAATACAAAGAGCTGGTCCGTATTTCACCAAATGACCCGCTTGCTCATTTCAGGATCGGGACTATATACAGGGCACAGAAAAAGAATAATGACGCGATGGCTGAGTTTGAGAGAGCCATTTCCCTGAATCCTCAGATGATCCAGTCCCTTGCACTTATCATGGGAATATTTATAGAGCAGGGCGGGGTTGACAAGGCCATAGAAAGGGCGAATAAGCAACTAACCGTCTCGAAAAACAACCCCCTGATCTATAATCTGATCGGGAAGGCATACATGGTAAAAAAAGATGAAAAAAGGGCGGAGGAATATTTCAGCAAGTCCATTGAAACAGACAAGAACACCCTGGCATCATACATGGACCTTGGGACACTGTATGCGCAAGGCAAGACCTATGACAAGGCAATAGCCCGGTTTGAAGAGGCCATTAAGGTAAACCCCAATTACCTTCAGCCCTACATGCTAATAGGGATACTATATGATTCTCAAAAGAATCATGATAAGGCAAAGGAATATTACGAAAAGGCATTAAAGATTGACCCTAAGTTCGCTCCTGCAGCAAACAACCTTGCGTGGATATATGCAGAGCATGGCGGAAACATAGATGTGGCATTAGACCTTGCACAGAGGGCAAAGGAGAAACTCCCCGATGACCCTGGAGTCGCTGATACACTTGGCTGGATTTATTACAAGAAGGGGGCATATCTAAAGGCCATCTCGCTGCTGAAGGATAGCAGTGAAAATTTGCAGGATAACCCAACGGTGCGTTATCACCTCGGGATGGCATACTACAAGAATGGGAATAAAGAACTTGCAAGAAGGGAACTCGAAGCGGCCATAAAAATCAATAAGAAGTTTGATGAGGCGGATGAGGCAGAGAAGATTCTTGTGAGCTTGAAGAAATAATTATTCCAACTCCCCGTAAGAAAACGGGGAGTTGGAATAATGCAAAACTTATTATCCTATCTTTCTTTTAGTCAATCCAAGAGCCACAAGCCCGGAACCAAGGAGGAGCAATGTTGCTGGTTCAGGAACTTGCTGACGGCGTGATTCAGCATCGTGAGAGAACGGTGCAAATTGCGTTACATCAAGATCAGTTGTTGATCTTTTTGCAAGCGCCGTATTGTACAGGTCAAAGTGAAGATTGTACTCCGGGTTTAAAAGGGCGGTATTGATATCAAGCGCAACATAATACATGCCTGTCCCTGATGTTGGAATAGAACCGCCTGTCCTTGCCCTGTTCTGAGTATTATAAGGGTTTATCTGACTGCTGCCAAACTGAAATTCATACTCGTAGAAATAGGTCTCAAATATATCGTGCTTCGCCAAATCACCCGCGTCAAATGTCGCAATATTTCCAAGGTATGTCTCCAGTGGTGGAACGCCAAAGGTCATATCTGATGTGGCATTTACTGTTGTTGAATTGAAGGTAAACGAACCAAGAGTCCCACTTGTATTACGTTTTGGCGTAATGGCCATTGATATGTAATACTTGTCATTCAGCTTATTTGTTTTGTCAGGTATAAGATACGCATACAAAGTAAACGGATTGGAGGTAGTAACAATTGTCTCGGTTGTCAAATCATACGTACCCCCTCCGATATCAAGCTGAAGGGTTGGAATCGCAAAAGATGGCCCGGTAAAACATAATGTTCCAATTAGTAACAAAATTATTACCATTAGACATCTCTTAACCCCTGTTTTGTTGTGTCTTCCTGTTGTATTCATCTTAGGTCCTCCTGCTTGATTTTGCTATCCTCTTTTTATCTTCATTCTTCCCAATAAGCCCAGTCCGATAAGACCAGAGCCTAAAAGAAAAAGTGACGTGGGTTCAGGAACTGACGTAGCTGAAACCGGCCGTACATCCGTAACCCCGACAACCATGTCGTTATAATCCCTGTCGCCGCCTCCATATAGATCCTCTATTCCAACGACAACATCAGACCCCAGTAGTTGACCAACCGTATTGTCACCTGTATCAAACAAGAACATGTGATCAATGCCGTCCGGGTTCAGCGCTCCATGCGAATAATAGGTGTAATTTTGCGGCGTACTTAAATAGAAACCAAAGGTTGTTCCAATATTCCTGGTGATTGCAGTAGATAAATTGGTCACCGTACCACCGGCAATATTGAATCTCAGAGTCGCACTGTCAAAAACGCCATCGGCGCCGGAAAAAACTTCAAGCATATCACCTAAGCTGACACTGCTGCCGCTCCCTGAAAAACCATATATACCAAACGTATTGGAACTTGCAAAACCTGCCAGCTCCAGAAAGATAAACGCAGTAGCATCATCGGTTACACCATCCGTGTCTGTTAGCGTAACTGCTTCATATCCCGTATCAGCATAAACGGTAGGGTTATTGGAAAATGTCAGCGTTCCATTCATATTCACAATAGGAGTTGCAGAAGCAATTCCCGCCCATAGAACACCCATGACCAATATTACCACTGTTAAAAAATAGCACCTCATCTTATTAATTCTTTTCAATGTTTTCACCTCCTCTCCTTTGTGGTATTCATTCTTCATCATACTGCATTATCATGCAAAGAGAATGCCACATTTTCAACTTATTGATAATAAATAGAATTACACTTGTAGTAATGTTACACTAACTCCTGCTGTCAATTTCTCCGTCGGTTTTTCGGGTCTTTTAAGGGTAACAAATAGTCTGCTGATGGTATTTTTGCGGATATTCGTTGATTATTCAATTGGTTACGTTAAATAACATAGTGTTAAATTTTCTGTCACTTCAAATATTCGTTATCTTAAGTCAAGATGAAAAAAGACTTATCTCATCGTAATTCCATACTTGTTTATCATTGCGGTAAGGGTCTGACGACTTATATCAAGCTCCCTCGCGGCATGTGTTACGTTACTGCCGTGTCTTAGGAGCGCCTCACTTATAACACGTTTCTCGAGTGCCTCTCTCGCCTCGTGAAGGGACAGTATCTGTTTAGCACCATCAGGCGCGGCAAACTCAAGGTCAGACGGTGACAACCACTCGCCGTCTGACATCACCACCCCCCTTTTTACCCTGTTTTCAAGCTCGCGAACATTGCCAGGCCAGTCATAATCCGATAAAGCCTTGACAGTCTCGTCTTTAAATCCGCGAACATTTTTTTTAAATTCTCTTGAGTATCTGTGCAAAAAGGCACGTGCAAGCAACAGGGCGTCATTTCCCCTTTCCCTTAGTGGCGGCAGATTCACAGTAACCACACTCAGTCGGAAATAGAGGTCTTCCCGGAACTTGCCCTCTTCAATGGCCTTCTTAAGGTCCCTGTTGGTAGCGGCAAGTATTCGGACATCCACCTGGATTTCCTCCCTGCCTCCGACACGCTCGATAATGCGCTCCTGCAAAAACCTCAGCAGCTTGACCTGAAGAGAGAAAGAGAGCTCGCCTATTTCATCCAGAAATAAGGTGCCTCCCTCTGCATATTCGATCCTTCCCTTTTTCCGGCTGTCCGCGCCGGTAAAAGCCCCTTTCTCGTGGCCAAACAATTCACTCTCCAGCAGTGTTTCGGGTATTGCACCGCAGTTTATTACGACAAAAGGTTTATCCCTGCGCTCACTTAGCCGGTGAACAGCCCTCGCTGTAAGCTCCTTTCCGGTTCCTGATTCTCCAAGTATCACTACCGGCACATCAACAGTTGCCACCTTCCGTATAGCCTCGTATACTTGATTCATGGAAGCAGAGTTACCGAGCATTCCATCCAGCCCTTCTGTGTAAACCCTGCGCTGGAGGGTTTGATTCTCCAGTTCAAGTTCGGCCATCCTCAACGCCCTTGTAATGACTACCCTGACCTCATCAATAACAGGAGGTTTCGTAAAGAAATCAAAGGCGCCAAGCTCTATCGCCTTTAAGGCATTCGCCCTCTCCGTGTTACCGCTTACTATGATGACCTTGATCCTGTCATTAAAAGAGAGAATCTCTCTTAGTGTCTTCAAACCTTCTTCTGCCTCGCGGGGCCTTGGAGGAAGGCCTAAATCAAGGATTACAACAACTGGGTGGGCCTTTCTGACAAGTTCCAATGCTGAGGCGTGATCACCGGCCTCATAGATTTCGTAATCTTTGAGGAGCGCCCACCTCATCTGGGACCTGATTGACTCATCATCATCAACTATAAGTATTACACGCTTCGTCATCTTGGTAATATTACACGAAACTCGCTCCCTTTACCAACTTCACTTATTACCTCGAGGCTTCCTGAATGGGCATCAATAATCTTTTTACACTGAAATAAACCTATCCCAAGCCCGTTCGATTTACTGCTTTTGAACGGCTTAAAAAGGGCTGTTTTGATAAATTCTTCTGACATGCCGGATCCTGAATCTGCTACGGATAAGATAACATCGCCGTTACTGGAAAATGTGTGAACTGTGATTTTCTTTTCATGCTCACCTGGCGGCAACGCCTCTATCGCATTAAGCAATAAATTCAGAAAGACCTTTTGCAATTGACCACAGTCCGCATCAATTAACGGTATTTCTTCGAGATTCTTTACTACCCTGCCGGAAACCTTGCCATTAAGGGCAGAGAGCGTTTCCTCTATCATCTCATTGATACTCATGCGTGCAGGATTAATTTGAATCCCCTTGGACAATACAGTAAGGTTAGACACCATCGCATTCATCTTAGATACGGTTAGTCTCAGCGTCTTTAGTGCGTCTTGCTGAAATAACGGGTTACCCATATGTTCTTCTGCATTCTGGCTTAGCAGTGAAAGAGTTGAAACAAAATTTTTCAGGTCGTGGATGAAAAAGGTAGAAACCTGATGGAATGCCTCTGTCTCTTTAGAGGCAAGAAGTTCCTGAGTCAGATGGATGTTCCTGATTCTCTCCGCAGCATGACTTGCCACTGCCTTTAATAAATCAAAATCATCTCTTCTGTATGGCTCTCCTGAAATGTCTTCACCCTGCATAATAAAGCCCATCAGATTACCCCTTCCGGCCTTCAGGGGTGTACAGAGAACTGTTCGGCTTGTTGTGAAAAGGGGGTTGATTAATTCATAAAGCGCTTCACTATCGTTCTGTTTATTAATAAAAAAGGGGTCAGCATAGTCCTTTATCCTTGAAATAAGGGGACTGTCTTCCTTCAATCTGATATTATTTGCTGCATTTATTGTTGACTTAACAGGCATAAACTCACGATGTGCCGGCTCATAAATCCAGAGGGATACCTCTCTGGCCGCCATAGTGTCAGAGATCATATCTAACAGAGATTTTTCAATCTGTGAAAGATCGTTATTTAATCCGAACTTCTCTATTGTCTCCATCCATTTATCCCTGAATTCATATTTGTGCCTGTAAAAGTGCCTTGTGATGAATAATTGCAGCCGTCTTCGAAGACTCGTCGAAAGAGCAGCTACCACTAAGCATAAAATAGCAGTAAATGTAAAAAGGATACTCCAGAAAGTATCATATGATTCTCCCATCATCTTGATGCCCTGCGCAATTATACCTACAATAAGCAGATACGCACCGGCAACCAATACAGTGACAGAATTAAAGACTACGTAGCGGGAAATAAAGATATTCACATCCAGCAGTTTGTTCCTGACCACCGCAAGCATTGTAATAATACAAGAAACCAGTATGACGATTGAGGTAACCGACTGATTACTGCTATCAAGAAATGAGAAGAGGATTGCCTGACTTGCAAGATAAACATAATACGCAAGCATTGAGCCAACCCCTATTAAAACGTACTTAGCCTCTTTTCTCTTTGAGTTCAACGAAAAATGAAGGGTATTCTCCAACTGAACAAGACAAAGCAAAATGCCAATAAGGAAATACAGGTAAAAAGACTTCCCTACTGCACCAAGAGGGAATTTTGTATTTACGTCATCAAAAAAAGGAAGATCAATAAAGGCATACGAGTTTATCCATAGAAGAAAGAATCCTGAAATAAGATAAAGTCCTGCCGCAAGAAGCTTCCAGCGGGCAAGCAATTCTTTATAATTTGACCTTATAAAGGTAAGTGAGAAGAGAAACCAGCCAGGAACAAGAAGCGCCTGACCGGCAATTGCTATTCTTTTGCCAAAAAGGCTCCATGACAAACTGTCTGACATGAAGACAATACTATTCCCTGCCTCAATAATGGTCAGACTTAACATGCCCAGGCCAAAACCTATATTGGCAGGATGTCTGGGATTACGGATGAAAACAAGAAGACCTACGCCAAGGGTTAGGATGACCCCCAAAAAAGACAAGATCAAAAAGATATGGCTTGGATCATGGGACATCTCAAGGTCATATATTGCAATTTATGGGCCAGATATACCTTCATTCCCTTTTGTCAGATCATGCGGAATTCCAAGCTTTTTCATCTTTTGATTCAGGGTATTTCTGTGTATTTTAAGCAGCCTTGCCGCCAGGTTTCTGTTCCACTTTGAACCATGCAGTGCCTTCATTATCTCGCCCTTTTCATAAACCCTGCAGCGCTGTTGTAAGCTCTCCGAACCTTCTGTAATAGCCCTGTAACCACTCTTGTCCCTGCAAAGGAGGTCCATGGGAATATCCTTTATAGTAATATCCATTCTATCATCTGAAAGGACAACAACCCTCTCGATGAGATTCTCAAACTCACGTACATTTCCCGGCCATGCCCAATCCTGAAGTATACGGACCACCTCACTTGAATAACGAGGTTTCGCCTTGTTTAATTTCGAACACGCCTTGTCAAGGAAGTGCTCCAATAAAATGGGGATGTCTCCCTTTCTTTCCCTCAAAGGCGGGAGATGAATAGGGATCACATTTAATCTGAAATAGAGATCAGACCTGAAGCTGCCATTTTCAACAAGCTCATCCAACTTGTCATTAGTCGCAGATATGACACGAATATCCAATCTAATCGTCTTTACAGAACCCAGTCTCTTGATTTCACGTTCCTGCAGGGTGCGAAGCAACTTTGCCTGCAGGGGGAACGGGAGAGCAGACACTTCATCCAGGAATATCGTACCACCATGGGCGCTTTCAAAATCACCAATTCTGGCGCTAACAGCCCCTGTAAATGCGCCGCGCTCATATCCCATGAGCTCACTTTCTAACAACTCCCGTGGGATTGCCCCGCAATTGACCGGAACAAACGGGCCTTTTGACCTGGAACTTACTTTGTGTATACCCTTTGCAATCAACTCTTTTCCTGTCCCACTTTCTCCGGAAATCAGGACGCTGCTATTAGACCGTGCAGCCCTTCGCGCCATATCAAGAACATTAATGACATTGGGATCAGATGTCTTTATCTCTTCAAACCCGTTGGCAATATTTACACTCATTTCCCACCCCTGAACAAATTATTATTATGGCTAAAGCGTAGCAACAAATATACCCAAACCTGACACTATCGTAACGCTTTGATGTTTTTGATATTTTATAAACTACCGCAGCACTGCGTGAGGATAAAAGACATATTTTAGACATCCCTCACGATAAATAATCCTTAAGCTAAAGTTAACTAACTGATTTAACAGATAATTTCATGAAAGCTATTTTATGACCGTCAATTAACAATATATTGTCCTTAATCACATAAAGCCGTGTCCATAATTTTCTCTCTCATCAAAGCTTAATGTAATAAAATGGGAAACTCTTTTCCTGTTTTGGTAAAAACCCGATATAACCCGAATGAGCATAACGAAAGTTACAATACAACTTGTAGTACCCGACAGATTGAAATTTAAATGAAGATAACAAGTTATAACTTCTTGAATATATAACAAATAAATGCCGATGAGTTCGTGTGGCAATAAAGCCATCTCACGTCTTTGGTATTGATATTGCAAATCTTCATTATGCGATTAAATCTTCTATATCAAAATCCGGGATTGACTTCCCTGTCATTCCCACGAAAGTGGGAATCCAGAACCAGGCCACTGATCTGGATTCCCGCTTACGCGGGAATGACGTTTTCATAAATCTTATAAAATGTATAACGAAGGGATATGCCACGTATGAAGCGCGTACATAACAGATATGCTTTTTCAAGAAATTTGGTATTACCCCTAATAGAAGGAGCAATAATTTTCCTCTGCGTGTTTCTGGCAGTCATAATCAGGTTTCAATTTGTTAGCAGGAGCATCTACTCCTACGAATATCTAATATTAAAGGTTTTAGTTGTTACTCTCGTTTGTCAGGTTACTTTTTATTATAATGACATGTATTCCATCAATTTCAAGGGGCGCGCACGGCTTCTAAGCATCAAATTACTCCAATCTCTGAGCGCAACCGTTATCTTGCTTTCTATAATTTACTATGTTTTTCCGCCTCTCATAATTGGAAGGGGTATATTTCTAATCACAGTAACAACATTAACACCGGTGCTTTTGATCTGGAGGTTAATCAGTGCCAGGATTTCTGTTCTGCACAAAAACAGTGAAAACATACTTATCATTGGCACAGGTGATCTGGCCGTAGAAATAGGTAAAAGAATATTTAAAGACGGTTATGCTGGTTATAAGATATCAGGTTTCATAGATGAAAACAAAAATAAAAAAAGGATAGGACAAAGCCTGTTTAATCCCAAAATAATTGGTACATTCGATGACATATATTCCATCGCCCGCGAGGAAGATACCAGTAAGATTATTGTTGCAATGGAAGATATGAGGGGACGATTTCCGATTGAACAGCTCCTCAAATTAAGGCTTGATGGGATAGAGGTCGAAGATGGCATTTCTTTTTATGAAAAGATAAGCGGAAAGATACATGTCAGTCATCTGAAACCAGCGTGGTTAATTTTCTCCGAAGGCTTCAACAGGCGCAGGATAGAGATTAGTAAGCGCATCATAGATATATCGCTTTCCACTACAGGGCTTCTACTCGCTGCACCTGTTATGCTCATTACAACTATACTTATCAAACTGGAGTCGCCAGGTCCTGTATTATTCAGACAGGAGAGGGTTGGTGAGGGTGAGAGAGTTTTTACGCTTCTTAAATTCAGATCAATGAAGATGGATGCAGAATCTGAATCAGGTCCTGTATGGGCGAATATTAATGATAACAGGGTAACAAGAATAGGCAGCATCATCAGAAAGTCGAGGATTGATGAGATCCCCCAGATGATCAACGTATTAAAGGGGGACATGAGCTTTGTTGGGCCCCGGCCTGAACGTCCGCACTTTATTGCGATGCTTGTAAAACAGATACCATATTATTCGCTCAGGCATAAAGTAAAACCCGGTATAACAGGTTGGGCTCAGGTAAGATATCCCTATGGCGCATCAGTGAAAGATGCGCTGGAAAAATTACAATACGATATTTATTACATTAAGAACATGTCAGTTCTATACGACCTTACGATTGTGCTTGAGACAATAAAAACGGTTATTCGGGGAACAGGGGCCAGGTAACCTCTTCTTAATCACCACGACTAAACTGCATTAACCTCTCTAACCATTCAGTGACACCTCCCCAAAAAAAGCTATGAACGTAATGCATCTTTATTGAATTTTTTAGTTGCGAAGACTTCATTATAAAATTAGCTGCCACTGTCTTATTATATATAGTACCTGTGTAAAGTGCCCTGCTGTCATGCGTCCATCTGCTTTTGTATGCTTCATTTCCCCGCAAGAAATCAAATTCTTTATAGTTTTTGGAAAAGGCTTCCTTTATAACTTCATAAAACAGCACTGTCCCGGGGCTATAGGGCTCCCATTCAGGGTCAATACCTAACTGGTAATAAAGAAGATAACCGTTTATGGCAAACCCATAGAATGCGGAAATAATCTCCCCATTATTGTTTCTCAGAAATCTAAGCCATAACCAGCCATTTTTGCTTATCCTCTGTGCCAGGGCATTATGAAAATCAAATAGCATCTTCCCTTTAAATGTAGTTTCTATTTTCTTGCTTCTTGCCCTTAATTCATGAAGATGAAAGAGGGTCTTTATACCTTGAGTTATATCCAACGGATCACAGGATATATACTCAACCTTCTGCCCTTCACATAATACTCTCTGTTTCTTCCTGAGATCATATCTCTTTTTATTTCCAAAGTTACCTGTATAGTCCTCGAACGTCCCGTTTAAAGCAATAAAAGGCGCTGACGTGTTTGACTTCATTAATGTAGTAACATTGGAATTCGTATCTGCATATAACCTTAAATTGTTTTCTTCTGACAGAAGGGATATATTAATCGCGGACCAGTAAGTGTATTCGGACACAAGAAAATTAATAACAGCCTTGACACATTGCTCCGCATCCTCTTTTGCACATATGATATCGAGATGATCAGGATAAGTCTCCTTGCTCCCACAGTAGGTTAATACCCGCTTTGTCAAATATCTGTTGAAAATACCAGCCTTGTAATAAGATAAGGGTAAAATACCAACGGGGTCTGTATCGTTATATATAAACAGGATCAGAGGTTCATATCTTTCACCAAAATGTTCCCACCATGTGTAGACCCACTCCCATGTACAGAATATACGGGGGATATTCATTGACAAGGCAAGTTTGTTCCATACCTCCCTGCTTTCCTTAAATTCTTTTACCGTCGCTACCCTGACATTATATGCCACCTAAGACCTCATGCCATTTAGATGATTTTTCTTTATTTTTCCCGTTGAATATCGGTATACAGAATATTATCTTGAAGCAGACTAAAATTCAACCTCGACGGAAGCCAATTATACCTCCCTGGCGTGACAGTTTTTAGTAAATCAATAACAAAAAATGTAATATTTTATGCGTGAAAATGCAGGCTGTCTGAAGGCATATTAACCAAACCACTTGATTTTCCTGCTCTAAATATAATGCATAATTACGGCATTGATCTTGCTAAGCCTTTATCAGAATACACTTCATAAAAGTTTCATCCTTTGCTCAGAGCAAACCTGCCGAAAGTCAGGGACGCAGAGTAACGGGACTAAAGGACGTCTTTTTGAGTCCTATTGTTCGCCGAGCCGCCAGAGGAATATTATGTTTTCTGGCGGTTTTTTTATGAGCAAATGGAGGAAACATGCAACTGGTAAAACAAAAAGAAGTGCGTGAATTAGTATGCAGCATAAGGTCACTAATAATATTTTTCATTTTATTACTTCTCGTTTCAACTCTTTTTAACGTCTTTCCCGGTTTGACTTCCCATGCCAGCGCGGGGCAAATTACTTTAACCTGGGACCCCAACACGCAACCCGATTTTGCGGGGTACAACGTCTATTACGGAAATACGTCAGGAACCTATAGCACCAGGTTAAATGTGGGTACTGTTACATCCTATACAGTAACGAATCTGTCAGATACAGCAACCTATTTCCTTGCCGTAACTGCCTATGATTCGGCCGGCAATGAGAGTGACTACTCAAATGAAGTCTACAATCTCGGACTGGATACGACGCCTCCGGTTATATCCGGTACAACTGCCAGCAGTATTACCAGTACCAGCGCTGTAATTACATGGACTACCAGTGAGTCCTCCACATCTCAAATAGAGTACGGCACAACGACATCTTATAATCTTTCAACGACCATAGACAACTCGCTGCAAACATCGCACAGTGTCACATTAACAGGGCTTTCAGCCTGGACCACTTATCATTACAGGGTAAAGAGCAGTGACGCGGCTGGTAATATGGCAACTTCTTCAGACCAAACCTTTACTACGCTGGCACCGCCTGACACAACTTCACCCATCGGCACAATCTCTATCAGCAGCGGAGCGACATACTCAACTGCAACCACTGTCAGCCTGACTCTTTACTGCAGCGACGCAGGCTCAGGCTGTAACCAGATGCAGTTATCTAACGATGGGACGACCTGGAATACCTGGGAGACTTATGCAACAAGTAAGTCATGGACATTACAGGCTGGTGATGGAACTAAAACCGTCTATGCACGGTATCGTGACAACTCAGGCAATGTCTCCTCTAATTATTCAGATACGATCACGCTGGACTCTACTGCCCCCGCGATCTCAGGAATAAGCGCAAGCAGCCTAACAAGTACACAGGCAACAATTACCTGGACGACCCAGGAAGCCTCCTCCACACAAGTAGAATATGGAACAACGACTTCCTATGGTTCCTCGTCAACATTGAACAGCAATCCGGTCACCACCCACAGCGTCACCCTGGCCAACCTCTCAGCATCTTCTACCTATCACTTCCGGGTGAAGAGCAGTGATGCGGCCGGCAACCTTGCAACATCTTCAGACCAGACCTTTACTACAACAGCGCCGCCTGATACCACACCTCCTGTAATTTCAGGCGTGACCACAGGCAACATTACAACAAGCGGCGCGACAATAAGCTGGACAACAAACGAACCAGCCACCACCCAGGCAGAATATGGAACAACGTCCTCCCTCGGATCCCTGAGCCCGTCAGATAGTGCCTTAGTCACGAGTCACTCTGCCATCCTGACGGGCCTCAGCCCCAACACCACCTATTACTTTAAGGTACGTTCTATTGATGGGGCCGGGAATAACACACTGTCAGCCCAATACTCCTTTGTGACCCTCCAGGTGGCTCTCCCGGATACCCCAACAGCAATCCAGGACCTTCATGTCACTTCCGGCTCTTCTACCAGGAACTCTGTGGTAGTGATGTGGACCGCCACAGGGGCAGACGGTTCTGTTGGAACAGCATCCCTGTATGACCTTCGTATATCCAAATTAAAGATTATAGAAGACAACCTCACTCCAAATACCGGAGAAGTCACATTTGCTAATGCAACAGCCGTAACAGGAGTCCCGGCGCCACAACCGTCAGGGACAAGCCAGTCCGTTCAGATTACGGGTCTTGAAACCAACACCGTCTACTACCTTGCCATCAAGGCTATTGATAACAAAGGAAACAAGTCCCCTATCTCCAATGTTGTCAACGAGGGAAACCTCCCCCCCCTCCCCATAACTGCCGTGCGTCAGGGATACACGTTGATTTCATTACCTCTGGCGCCGGTGACCACGGATGTCCAGACATTACTCGGAAATATTGTCGGCTCACCTGTGGAGCTCTACTGGTGGAACTCCTCCGGTGGTTCTGATGCCTCCGGAGCCCTTGTGAAAGAAACAAATGTAGTACCCGGCTATGGCTATTTCCTAAAGTCTGACAGGACAAATGCCGTTTTTAATATAGCCGGTACGATAGTTACCGATCCAAACCGTGCGATCCCTATTCAACCTGGATGGAACATGATTGGAAACCCTTACCCTGCTGAAATTGCATTAAAGAATACACAGATAAGAAATCTTGCAACCAGCGAGGTCAAGACCTTCGAAGAAGCTGTCGTTGCCGGATGGGTGGGTAATGCCATATATAGTTACAACGGGAGCACATATGATTTTGCAATCCATTCAACTGCAACTTTAAGGCTTTGGCATGGATACTGGCTTGCCGTATTGGGGGAGGAAATGTATGAACTCATTATTACGAAACCATAACATGTATATTCGATTGATCGGCTTCACCATGATGATTGTGATCTCCTGGATATTTGTTAATCCAGGACATACGGCCTGGCAAGTTGACTTTCAGGTGTCGCTGCCTGATCAGGCAGCGGATAACGGTCATGCATCAAACCGGTTGGTCCTGGGCCTGGATAACACTGCTACGGACAACTTTGATAATCTGCTGGATACAGTAGCATATGCCGGAGGTAAAGTTAATGCTTACTTCCTCCATCCCGAATATGCCACTGCCAAATCCAAATTGTGGCAAGATAAGCGTGACAATCAACTTCCAAAAGAGTGGGAAATTGAAGTGTCTTCTTCTCTGACAGGACAGGCAAATATAACGTGGGACACTAATAACGTTCCGTCGAATGTGTCCCTTAAGCTTACAGATGGACAGACAGGCACTACAATAGATATGAAGACCATGAGCGAATATACCTTTCAGAACAGCCCCACTGTGGCGAGGAAGATCACCCTTCTTGCATCTCAGGATGCAGGTGCCGGTGAGACACCGCAGACCGCCAGCCAGGGGGGAGGATGCGGTTATATAAAGGACATCGGAAACAATAAATCCAATCCAATGAATCCCGGCACTGCAGCCATAAATGTCCTGATACTTTTTATTCCACTTGTTGGTCTGCGATTCCTTAGATTGACTATGAGGGGTTAATTGGTGTATAAAAGAAGGGAATGATGAACTGGATGGGCTCGTTTTTTAGACGGATATTATTCTTCCTTGCGGTCTTTACTCTTGTTGCATGTGCAGGGTGTGGTGGAGAGAACGGAGGAATTGGAAATCTGGGAGGTGGGGGCAACGATACCGGAGGAGGCAGCGAAAGTTCGGATCCTTCAACACTTTCCTGGGATCGAAACACACAGCCAGATTTGGCCGGATACAAAATCTATTATGGAACAACATCTGGTGATTATACTGCATCAAAGGATGTTGGTTTGACTAATACACCCAGCTACCCCAAGTATCCTGTTGCTGACATTAGCAGCCTTAGCAAGGGAGAAAAATACTATTTTGTTGTTACAGCATATGATACAGTCGGTAATGAGAGCGATTATTCCAATGAAGTTTATACAATAATACCATAATCTCAAATGTCAGAAAGAGCACACAGAAAAACACCGGAGGTTATTCAATGAAGAAGTATATAAAAAAGTCTCAACATTTTTGGAGTGGCCTTGTTCTGTTGTTCGTAATCATGGCTTTCCCAGTATCTGTTCTGGCAGCACCTGCCATCTTGTTTACAGATATTCTGTCTGGCCCTAATACAGGCGGAAAAAATAACAACGGAGTTTTTGTCTGCATTTATGGCAAGAATTTCGGAGCCACACAAGGTTTAAGTAAGGTTTTTATCAACAACACAGAAGTGGCATCCTACGAGTATTGGGGAGTTTCTGACACGGCACCAAACTATTATGATAAAATTTGTGTACAGCCTGGTACTTCAGTAACAACCGGCGCTATTAAGGTTCGCGCCGATGGAGTAAATTCAAATACGGATCATACTTTTACTGTTCGATCCGGGAATATATATTTCGTTGACCTAAATTCTCCTGCCAGTCCAGGTACTGGAACATATGCTGATCCATTTAGAAATCCTAATTCCTGCATAAATAATAGTAGCATCGTTGCCGGTGATACATGTTATTTCAGGGGTGGAACTTACGGCACTAATACGACTCCTACAATGTATGGTTATACCACAGGTGGAGCCGTTTTTACGTTACGAGACATCAATAATGGAGGTAGTTCAAGATCTGGAACATCTTCTGCACCTATAGCATTTGTTGGTTACCCTGGCGAAGATGTATTTCTCAATGCCCAAGGTTCTTCCAGCCCAATTAGGGGTTTTCGCGGCTATTTTGCCCCTGATTGGATAACAGTGGCTGGATTTAGGGTTTTAGCTTTTACGGTATGTTTTTCGGCAGGATCAAATCAAGACCGTCAAGGTAACGGTTGGAGGATTGTTGCGAATAACTGTAACGGATTAACCACAACTAATATGGTTCAGACTGGAACAATACTACCCGGAAAAGATAATGCGAAGGTTTTAGGAAATAGGATTTGGGGAGGCAGGACTGGTAGTAAGTTCGACCATGCTGTATATTCTCAAGCTTGTTCTCAAGATACGGAAATGGCATTTAACCATGTCTATGACAATAGTTTTGATAGCGGACCTCTTTTATCTTTAAATTACGAATCAACGAATTGCGCATCGACAGAATATGCAGGCAATGTGTATATGCATGATAACTTCCTAGATGCTACTAATTATCCGGTAAGATGCATTTATATATACGAACAATCTTATCGTACGGGTGATCCCACCCCGCCTCCCACGGCTTATATCTATAATAATGTCTTTTATAACTGTGGATATTCTACCGATGGCGCACTTGCTCTTGCAAATGGGAATGCAGAAATATACAACAATACATTTTATAATACGCGGTCATATGCTATCAGTTTCAATAATCCAAATGGCGCTCCTATACCATCTGTCATTATAAAGAATAATATTTTTCACAATCAGAGTGGGTCTAATGGTTATTATAGGCAGTCAGATATTGTTTCATCACTAACATCTTCCAATAATCTTTACTACGGTCTTGGTACCTACTCAGGTACGGAAGATTCAAACCCAAGGACTGGGGATCCCTTGTTTGTTAATCCCACAGCAAAAGATCTTCATTTAAGAAGCAGCAGCCCGGCTTTTAAAGCAGGGTTATCAACAGTTAATAACGTCCTAACGAAAGATTTTGAGGGTATTTTACGGACAAAAGATTCTTTTTTTGATATAGGTGCATACGAGTACGTTGTAACTCCACCTGTTAACTTAAGATGAGCTGAACTATTAGATTAAACCTGTTTGCATCAAACAGAGAACTGCCCGATTGCATGAATGATATTTTGTGAGTCATTTAGCCAGTTGTATTTGCTAATGACTGCCTTTTTTCCATTGTGTCCAATGGTTTCATAATTGTGTGTTGATAACAAGGTTATTATAGCCTTTGTTAGATCTGAGACATCCCCGCTCTTGAACACCAGGCCACAATTTGATTCCTCCACGATTCTTCGAAGGGGAATACAGTCTGAGACGACAACAGGTTTGCCCAATGCCATATAGTCGAAGATTTTGTTGGGTATAGTAGTGTCCGTGTGTTCACTTCGCAAGTGGGGTATGAAACAGATATTACTATCCTTTATTATAGCAGGTATCTCTTTGATATCTATCCATCCTGGAAATTCAACGTTATCTTTAATACCTAGAGATTCGGATAACTCGATTAAACGCCTTCGCTCAGTACCATCACCAATAATTAATAGTTTAATTAAACTATATTTCTTCATGACATTGGGAAGAGCACGTATCAACAATTCGATACCTCTATGGGCATCAATCTTACCTACATATAAAAGGTTAACAAGTTTTTTATCATCGGGAAATATAGTCTGCAATTGACCTTCCTTAGAAAGGTAAAATTCCATTTCAGGAGTATTTCTTATAATGGTGATTTTGGAATCAGGCACTCCCATATTGCAGAGTCGGGTCATCTGTTCCTCAGCAACAACGAAGACGTGGTCTATATATTTCACAGCCAATTTTTCATATGTTTTGGGTAACCAACCTTGTCCAAAAAGAAATGGCCTGTAATAAGGATTCTGATAAGCAATTAACGCTGCTGGATAGTTCTCTGCCATGTCCAAAAGTGTAGGAATATGCAGGCATTTTCCTACAGCCGAAGTCATAAGCGATAAAGGAATATCTCTGACAACTAGGAGATCCACTTTCTGCCGTCGCATTATTTTTAGTGCGGTGAAGAACCAGAATGGATTAAAAAAAAGAGGATAACTAATCAATTTGTTAAACAGTGGCCATTTTATCTTCTTCAGAGAAATCCTGCATATGGTAAGTTGCCCCTCCTGTTCCATCGCCGGAAGCCCATTTCTACCTTTACAGACCAGACAAACTGAATGTCCCGCATCCAAGAAAACCTTGATCATCTTCTCTATGCGTACATCCCATGGATATACACAATGCCATATAATTCCGATTTTCATGATCCCATCCTGCTCAAGATTTTGAAGATGTGGCAAACCTGTGCCATATACTGTAATAAACTTTATTACCAATAGCCTTTTTAAGAAATGCTTTCAATGCGTAATCAATTCTCTTCTTAACTATGTATGTACTGTTTGACTTGACAATTTGTTGAAATGTTTTAATTCTAACTGTGGAATCGATCAAAAAACGTCCACCAACGGGAATGCGCCCTCCTATGACTTTATTTGTTGGTACTGATGTAAGTAACCCACAGTAACCTGTATCTGCAGCAACATCAATCACCTCTGGACGGTATCGGCCGCCAGGACATGATAAAAATGAGACCTCCTGACCAGTAACATCCTCTAAAAAAGACTTGGATTTATATAATTCATCTACAATATCTCTTGATGAAAGCTCATCAAGAAACCTATGACTGTGTGTGTGAGAACCTATTGTCATGCCACTTTCAGACATAGCCCGAATCTGTGTTCGTGACATATAATCTTTTCTTTTACCTGTATAACCCGTAGTTATAAAAAATGAGGCTTTAAGACCCAATTCAAGAAGTAAGGGCAACACGTGGGAATAATTACTTATATGCCCATCATCAAAAGTCAAAATAATACTATTCGAGGAATGAACTGATGTGGAACCTCGCATATAGAAATAGTCAAAATAATTTTTCATAGATAACGTTCGGATAGCATTGTACTTCACAAACGCCAGCTGTTCCGAGAATATATTTAATAAAACAGTGTATCTATGCATTAGTGTATCCGATGCCAACACATCGTGATACATCAAGACTGGCATCATAATTTCCCTTCCTCTAACATTATGATGAAGCAATTAAACCTCGTTCAGCTTTTTCTCTAATAACAACGCATCAACAAAAAACTTTGTAGCCCAATTAGGAAAAGCAAATCTTTGATATTGACCCCAAATAGGATATGAACCACTTATCGCTCCTCTAATTGAAGGTTCTCCATCAACATCCTGGCAGTAACATAAAAACCTATTGATTTCTTGCGCCACATGGAAAAACTCTTTTGAACCTCTTGCTTCATACAACCGTAAAAAGATTCCTGCAATTTGCGCATTGCCTGTCAGACACGAATAATTAACATCTGATTTCCATTGAGAGTCATATGTTCCATACAAAAAACCATCCTTACACACTTCTAACAGAGCTTTTCCTGCTTTTAGTGCGCCATCAATATAATCGTCTCTCCCTATACAAATACCTGTTTTCATAATCCCCTCAATTGTGTAGGCTATAGTATGGGTATAAGGTGTACTGTGTGTCTTTTTGGTAAAACCAGCATCGTCGAACCAACCATTATCATGTTGTCTTGAAATTGCCCAATCTATATTTCTAATGGCAGCTTTGGAATAGAAATCATCTTTAATATATAGTCCAAGCTCCGCTAAAGCCCATGCAACCATCGTATAGTACACATGAGGAATATTATTATATGTATAATCCCTCCACATGCCTTCTGAGCTCTGAGCACTAACCAACCATTTTCCGGCTCTTATAGCACCGTCAATATACTTTTCCTGCTTCGTTACTCTGTGTGCATCAATCAAACCAAAAATAATTTGGCCGGTATCAAATACAAAACTACTATAGCCACTTCCTAATGGACCACCTTTAAAGCTACCGTCCCTCTGCTGAATTGATAATTCCCAATCCGCCATTCTGATTGCTCTCTGATAATATTTGATATTTTTAGTCAAGTTAGCATAACTGAGAAATGTCGGAATAATGTATCCTGTAGTTTCAGGATAGGATGTATCCCAACCCTTCAATAAAGAATATCTTAATGATACACCTCCATCGGTTGAAGCATCTTGTGCCACACAAAGCCAGTCCATGGCGGCTTGAATATGGTAATCTAATGATACAAATCTTTTATTTATAGGACTTATATCCCTAACAATCCTTTTTGTCAGTGATAAAATATTCATTTATAGTTATGTCAATGATTTTATTTTGTCTGCGTGTTCAGTATCTGTTTTAATAATAATTCTCAACCTTAACTAATAACTTGAGCATAAACAGCTTCATATTTATTTGCCATAAATGTTGAAGAATAGCTATCATAAACAACCTTACTAGCGGTTATGGCGAGGTGATCTGCTTTTTTAGTATCTAATAACAGGTACTGAATAGCCTGTCTCAAAGCTGTTACATCTCTTATTTCAACAATCAAACCAGACACATTACTTTCAATAATACGGGGTATATCCCCCACCCGCGTCGCCACAATCGGCACGCCGCACGCCATCGCCTCCAGGATGACCATTGGAAAAGCCTCTTTTAACGAAGGGAGCACAAAAACATCCAATGCCGAATAAATAAGCGGAGTATCATCTCTTTTGCCGGTGAATACAACCCTATCCTCGATTCCTAAAGATTTGACTTCAGCTTTTAGTGCGTCAAGATTGTCGCCGTCTCCCACGATGATTGTACTAAGATCATGCCCTTCGGAAACAAGTTTATATGTTGCCTGCAATAAGTAGGAGATGCCTTTCTCAGGGGATAGCCGTCCAACAAACCCAATAACCTGCTTACCCTCAAGCCCGAGGGCCTTTTTTGCTTCATCCTTTTCCATGACCCGTCTGTATCTTTGAACATCAATTCCATTCTCGATCTTCCTGATTTTAGGGGCAGGTACATAATTGTTTAATTCCTGGACTACTTCATCGGAGACACCAACAACTACATTAAAATTTCGTAATATATATTTATCAAGCTTAGCGTAAAAACGCATATTAAAGTCATACCCCAGCCAATTATGACATGTACTGACCAGTTTAGACTTTGTTCCTAATCTCGCTATATATGAATAAAAATTCGTTTTATATTTATGACTGTGAATAATATCTATTTCGTTATCTCTTATATACTTGCGTAGTAATAAAATGGTCTTAATATCCATCTTCCCTTTGCAAGGGAACACAACGCCATCAACAAGATAAGGATTCACTATCTTCAATATATCCATATTTGAGTTTTTGTTATTGTAAAACACCCCAAGATAGTTTTTAACACCTGTCTCCGTAAGCTGATGAATTAATTCTGCGGCCATATTTTCAGCACCGTGATAACCGGTACTGCTTAGTAGATGCAGGACTTTCACAGAATTCATCTGCCTTGAATTAACTCAAGACCCGTTGGGAGGAAGTGACCAATAAGCAATTTTTGTTTTAATATTTTTTTCGTACGAATCAAAACCTTGTAATACAACTTCAGGCATGTGGCCTTCCAATACAGTCCGGCTTTGTTCATCCCACCCCTTTCAGGCACGTTATAACCGAGTTCGCTCAAGCTCTTGCCAATAGCTATATTTAAGCATGTCAACTCATCCTCCGTAAGGTCTTTTCTCCAGCGTTCCACGGCCTTGCTTGAAATGCCGTCCATCTTTTCTCCAAACGCTGTATTTGCCTTTCTTAAAGAGCCCATGGATATGTCCTTAATCTTTTGCCTGTCAATTTTGACGTCAGCAAACTGATTTATCCGGGTTAAGACATCCTCTATATTGGAAATCAGGTCCTCGTAACGAACCTCAAGATAATTAGATCCCAGTTTATTTCCCATGCGCCTGCCGTTCCTGACCGTAATCTCCCAATCAATTGCAGAAAATAACAATTGTTTCAAAGGGTCTTTGCTGCGAACTCCGATCCAACCCAATTTTCTACGGGAAAGGGCTACATCTCTTCCGTCACGGATGATATGAATAAACCTGGCATTGTCAAATGCTCTTGATAATTCTCTCATATGCCTTATGTGAGACGGAGTTTTCTCTGCCCATCGCTTCTTACCCTGTCTTTTTGCCATACTATCCATAAAAAAGCTGAGAAACTCGATGTAGTTATTACAATGATCTCGCGCCTGTTCCTGAAATTGTTCAATTTTCATTCCAGATCTTATAAATTGCTTTGATATGCCCCAATCCTTCATGAATTTATGATAATTCCGCTCCCTTTTAAGGTTTCCGTATTTTATGGCACATTCATCCAGCAATTTTGTTTCAGCTTCATATAGCGGAAATTCTCCTGATGAAAGCAAAATATTATACAATAACGTTGTACCAGACCTTGAGGTACCTACTACGAATATTGGAGAGTCTAACCTGTTTTCCACTATAAGGATTCCCCTTCTAAGCTACCTCTGTTATCAACTATCTTTTCCTTCAAAAGGTAGCGAATGATCACATCAACACATTCATCCAGCCCCATTTGATCCGTTTTCAAATGCAATTCCGGATGTTCGGGCGCTTCATAGGGGGCTGACACGCCTGTAAACTCCGGTATTTCGCCACGTTTTGCTTTTGCATAAAGCCCCTTGACATCCCGTTTCTCACAGGTTTCAAGGCTACTGTCGCAATATATCTCAATAAAATTTCCCTTGCCTGCCAATGTCCTTACCCAGTCACGGTCTTTCATATATGGTGAAATAAATGCTGTCAGCGCCATGATTCCCGCTTCTACAAATAACTTCACCATTTCCCCGATTCTTCTGATATTCTCTTTGCGGTCTTCAGGTGAGAAACCCAGATCAGAGCATAAACCATGCCTTACATTATCGCCATCAAAGACAAATGTACGGCATCCCATGTGGTAAAGACGTTCCTCCACAGCATGGGCCAACGTTGATTTTCCGGAACCAGAAAGTCCTGTAAACCACAAGGCTATTCCCCTGTGACCATTGAGCTTCTCCCGATGAACAGGGGTAATCGTCGCATGATGCCAGACTGTGTTTTTGTTTTTTTCCATACGTTAAATTTCCTCCATATTATACTGCCTCATGGTTGTTTTAAAATCTCCTCTCATAGGGTGTCACTCTGACATTTATAAAGACATTATCCCTTGTAAGGTCCGTTCCAAGGGTTCGATGGGCCGTTTGCTCAAAGTGAGAATACCCTGCATTGACAGTCGTGCCAGCAGAGAGCCGCCATCCGCCGCTGAAACCAACCCTGTAAGAGGTTATATCAACAACATCTATCGGTTTTGTATTGTTCTGATAATAAGTCCCAAACACAGAAATATTAAATGAATTGGTAGGTGAGTAATTCCAGGCAAGCGAAAATGTTTCACTGAGATTCAATAGATTAGTTAACCCCATTGTGTGAGTTGTGGTTCTTGTGTATCCGGCACTGACAGAAGACGATTCAAATGATTTTCTTAGCTCTGTATTTGCCACCCAGTCGTAAGATTCATTGACCGAGGGTGCATAAACAGCGCCCACGGATAAATCCAAATTCAGAAATGGAGAGAAGTCTTTGGAAAAACCGAACAATAGAAAATGATTTTCCAGTTGTGTCGTGCCATCGGATGTAAAAAAGAGATGCGTTGCATACGTATATCTTGAAGTTAGTGACGTACTGTCAGTAATGCGATAATTTCCGGAGATTCCTGCTGAGTCGCTTCTGCTGTCAACGGATATGCTATTTTCAAATTGCATCATGCTGTCCGACAAATTCAGAGACCAGGAAGCCCGTTGTGTAATCTGATGATTCACCTGAAGAGACGTTGTATTGGACCATAGACCATCATTCGAACGTTGTATGCCTGTCAGGGCAGACTCTAATAAAGATTCTCTTTCATAGCTAATCGCTTCATTAGCCTCCAGCGACCATTTCCTGGTAAGTAATGCATTCAAACCAAGGGTTGCATAATGATTCACACTGTTAATATCCGTATTTTTATAATGAAAAGAGGCCATGGCCCTGTAGAATCCGTCAAGGGTCCACTTTCCCCGCTCATTGAGAACCTGTAATTGAGGAGAAAGGAAGATAATAACATCGTCATTCATCGTTTCGTTATTGGCTGCTACAGTCGCATTGTTATCGTATCTAAGTTCAGCAGAAATTGCATGTCTAACAATAACGTCTGCCCTGCATACCGAGCCATACCCACATAAGGCCACAATAATAAAAAAAATAGTTGAGATTATTTTAACTCTATAGGACACAGCCCTTCCTTTTTCAAACGACAGATTTCTGTTTGATGAATAAATTATCCGGCATATGGTTTTCCAGCGTCATTAAAATCCCCCGGTCTACAAATCCCCACAAAATCCAGAAATACCCCCCCAATACAAAATAGGACCACCGGTCACCAAATACGTTTGCAATCATGCAGGCAATAATGGTGCCCATGAAACCAAATCCGAGCCCCTGGTGAAACGTAGTTGTTCCTGTCCTGTACAAACGCCAGCCGCTGCGCATAGCCATCATAAGAATGATCAATAATAAAATAAGCCCGATAACACCTTGCTCAGACAGTGTCTTCATATAAAAATTATGCGTGTCCGTGAGTTCTCCTTCAGGCACCGTAAACCCGAAACCACCGAATCCGATTCCGAAGACCGGATTCTGCTCAAACAAACCATATGCATGTTCCCATAAATTAAACCGGTGAGATGCAGAACCTTCAAGCTCTCCGGACGCAGTCTCCGTCATCATGATTCGATCCGCTACAGAAGAAGGCAAGACCGTGGTCCATGCCAGCAGAATAACAGCAACACCAATCAACAGAGTCCTTTTTTTGAAGATTCCGAAAAATGTAACCGTGCCCAAGGCTGCTGCATATGCCCCTCTTGAGTAAGAAAAGAAAAGCGGATGAAGGCCAAATAATGCCGTAACAAGAAACAACACGTTCCTCCACCTGTCCTTGTCAAAGAGAATAATACCGACAAGAACAGCACAATATTCGGCAATAAAGGCTCCGAGATGATTCGGACCTAAACCGACCGTTTCAAAGGGGCCACCAACCCTTTTATCGAACTGAAAGGATACACCGCCTGTAAAATTACGGTAGCTTCTGACAGAAATCAATAAAATAACGAGGGACATTAATAAGATAGCGGTTTTCTGATGCTTTTCATCTTTAATGACGTTCAAAGCCAGAATATACAAAAAGATCATCTGCGCATAATTTTTCCAATCAATAAATAATATATTCTCCATGCTTAAAGGTGCTGGGAGTGAAAATCGAAGGCTGCTGTTCCACACGGAGATGTAACTGATTAAAATAAAAAGGATTATGACCAAGGAGGCGCGCGTCCCTGCGAAACCCTTCTTTTGAATAATAATCCCAAGGAAAATTGCCAAAAACAATAAATCCATAAAATCTTTTCCCAGAGGATAGTCGAACAATTTGTACCAGATGTTGGGTTGAGGAATAAGTAAAATCATCAGGAAAAATCCCCACTCAACCCTTTTGAAAACAGTGGCAATCATAATAAGGATTCCACCAATATAAACAAAGAGCGGAAGTGCAAGCCTGAGAAAATATTTGAATGCAGTCAGCATCGGTAAATGAAGGTCAGAAAACTGATTATTTTAGCGGAAGCATGCTCAATACTTTTAGACGGATATCTTTTTCTATAAAGAACACACCGAATGAAATAATTAATAAACCTGCCGCAACTTTAACAAAAAGATTAATCCATACTTCGTCTATGACGATCTGCCGAACGACAAGAAACATCACTGCAGACAGCGCCAGATGATACGCAATCGGCTTTAAATTTACCCTAATAGTCAGATGGTTATGAGAAAACATATACGTCAGTGCAGAGGATAACATGCAAGCTGCCAGCGTAGCCACGGCGGATCCCATAATCCCATAGACCGGCAAGAGGAATAAATTCAGGATGATATTCACTATGACCGCAGTTAACATGATTGCCAGAATAACCCTGGTTTTTTTGCCAAGGTACAGCCCGGCATTCAGTATGTTATTCATCCCCAGAAAAAATGACCCGAACAATATTATGGGAGAGAACTGAGCTGCCTCGAGATACCTTTTCGAAGCAAGGGTAACCAGAAGGTCCCGCGAGACTAACGTATAACCAATACAAATGGGTATAATCGCAACCAGCAGGTAATGCATACACTTGCTCAGGAACTCTTCTGTCCTCTCTCTTCCTTCTTTTTGGTAAAGGGCCACATAGATGGGTACCACAGCATAAGACAGGGAAAACATCATCATGTCGCTTATATATGAGGCAACGTTATATCCCACAGAATATATACCAAGATCATCAACGCCCTGATAGGCGGCTATCAGGTATCGGTCTGCATAGGACAAAAGGAGATAGGATAATTCCGTAATAAGCAGAGGCAACCCAAATTTAACCAGACTCATGGCAAGACTTCCGGATACCTTGCTCAGAACTATTTTATAATGCGTAAAAAACCAATAGAACAAGATAATGGATACAAACAATTCGGATAACACCAGCCCGATAAAGTATCCATAGAATGCTCCAATGATGTAAAGGAGCAACAGCAGGGAACAGACGACAGCCGTTATTTTCCCAAGCAGATTGATAAAATTGAAAAAGATCGTCCTCCCTGTGACCCGCAGGATATTAAGAATAATAACATTCAATGGACGCAATAAGAAATAACCTGACATTATCATGAAACAGACAACATACTTAATGTCCACATTTAAAAACTTGCGAACTGTCAGGAAAATAACAATGTACAAGAAAACAGTTGATAATGAGAATACAAGGCCTCTTATAACTACGGTTGATGAAAATATATCCCGTTCTTCAGGTGTACTATCATATTCTTTATAAAATCTGACAATTCCATCGGATAATCCGGCCTTGGCAATGGCAACGACTACAAACATGGTTGTTGTCACAAGGCCCAGCATCCCGTACTCTTCCCGGGAGAGAATTCTGGTCAGTATAGGAAAGCTTGCAAGTCCGACCAATAATGACAAAGCCTGCCCGGTAAGGAAATGGCTGTAGTGGAAGAAAAATGTTTTTACTGATGACATAATCTACTTCACATTAAACTTCTTTGTCCCTGTGAGTTAAATACCATTTGTGTCCATCAAAAAGAGAAGACGCCTCTACGGTGTTCTCATTCTGCTTTATCATCAGCTTTTTATTGTTGGAACGTTTTATAAAACCAAATAGGGATAACTGAAATCCTGATAAATTATTTCTGTCCATTTTCAGTGTAATCGAAGAAAGTTTCTCATCTTGTTTTGCAACTCTCAGGAAATGATACAAAAGACAGGTCCCGTAATCTTTCCCATGGAGACTCGCAATATCCTCAATAAATAATTTATCTTTGTCAGTATAAAATACAATATAACCGCATAGTTTATGATGTCTTAATAATGTAAATATCCGGTATTTTAAAAGAGGATGCTCTGAATATCTCCACCTGAGATATTCGCTGTTTCTCAGCCCGATGATGATATCTGCCTTATTGATGTTGTTCCAAAGCTCATCAAACCTCTCGTCAAAATCAGAAACGAATTCTCCGCTGTATTCTGAAGATGGCCTGAGATAGGTCTCAAGGTATATTAACTTAAGGGCATGGTTGAGCGGGTGGGAAATTACTTTTAAAAGAACGGGCGATTTTAAAAGACGTTTAAACTGATGTTCAAGGTCAAGTATTTTGACATATCGCTCCAGCCTTGACACCGTTTGCCATTTCGCCTTTTGTAATGGTCTTGCGGCATCTTCATTAGGTAAAACGATACATGCGTCAAAATCATTCATCTCCCCCAATCCCGATAAATAATGAAACATCTTCCGGGCTATACCCTGACCACGACATTCTCTTGAAACGGAAATATCGCCAAGCACCCCAATGGGGCACAACCGATTATTTATCATATAATAATCGGGAACTACTGAAAGAGAACCTACTTTTCGTCCCTGAGCTGTCTCTGCCCAAACGATAATCGGCTTTAACTGCTTACATGGCCTGTTTAGGTATCGCCAGTCAAAATAGGTCTCGGATTGTATTATCTCCCGGTTTGCATTCCTGAATGCGATAAAATCATATTTACTTTTTTCATAAGATGTACTTAAAAATGTGATGTCAGCCATCTGCAAGTCTCTGATAGAGTTTCTGATAAGAGTAAAGCATAACATCCAAACTCATTTCATTTCTGATTTTCTCACGTGCCTTTGTTCCTAATTTTTCCATAGTCATTTCATCATTCAACAATTTTAATATATGCCGGGCCAGCGTCTGATAGTCATCAAGAGCAAAGGTATACCCATGAATGTCATGAATGATCAGATCCGGATTTCCTCCACTTTTAGAAACAACACATGGAATTCCGGCGGCCATATATTCCATTATGGCATTGGAAAGTCCCTCGGCTTCGGAACAATTGACTCCGATTTCCATAATAGAAAGATAGGGAATTATCTCCTTTTGTTGACCGACAAAACGGAGATATGGAAGAATCTGCAATGAAGCAGCAAGGTTCCTTGTATTCTCTTGCGATGGTCCGGAGCCAACAAGAATAAAGATTACATCATTTCGATGTTTTAATACCTCGTTTGCCGCCTTAACAAAAGTCTCATGGTGTTTCATAGGTCTAAAGTTGGCTACAATTCCAACAACTTTATGATTCTCCGGAATATTCAATTGTGATTTCAAATGATTGTCCCTTTTGATACCTTTAAACAGATCTGCGTCTATGCCATTATAAATAACCTCTACTCGCTCATCCGGGATACCCTCTCTCTCAAGTGTTAATCTCTTAACCATATTGGAATTGGCAATTACTCTTTTAACAAATCTGTTTGCAATCTTAGTGGAAAACAGATAACTGCCATTCATCCACTCGCCGTAGTCCCGTCTGCTTGAAATAATATTCCTGACACCTGCCAGTCTTGCTGCAAGAACACCCACGATATTACTAACAGGGAAGAACGTATGAAGGATATCAGGCCTGTCATCCCTGAAAAAACTTACAAGCCTCAGAAAGTTCATATAGGAGTAAGGCTTTTTAAATTGCCTTATTTCGAAGATACGCGAACTGCAATCTAAAGAGGACCCATTGGCCTTAAACCATGGATGATCAGCCAAACAAATAAGTTGCACCTGAAATATTTTCTTGTCCAGACCATTGATCATTTTTATAAGCTGATTTTCCGTACCTGCCAGGTCTGTATCTAATATATCAATCATGTATGTAATCTTTATGGGCACTTTCATCTTTAAGAAAACGGCGGCTTCAGATCAACCGGTAGCCTCTTTTTTTGAATTCCAGCACATCTTTTTTGGTCGGGAATGTGAAGTAGGTTGCTTCTGTTGAAAGATTGGGTATAGATTTTAATGTTTTATTTTTTATACCCTTGATTGCCTCAATCATCAGCCGTCCGCCGAATCTTTTCGTTCTCCGGATAACGGAATCCAGGCTTTCCCCGGGTAGTAGCAGCGTCTCTTGTTGTAAAAGGATATCGCCGTCATCAATTCCAGGGTTAATGCGGTGTATGGTTGTCCCGACTGCTTTTTCGCCGTGAAACATTTGCCAGAAATTGGGGAGCATCCCCCGGTATTTTGGAAGTTTCGCATTGTGGATATTGATGCATCCATCTTTGGGTATTTTGATCAGGCCTTCTTTGAAAATCTGTGGCGCTGCCACTGAGATTATCAGGTCAAGATCCATCTTACGAAGATCGTTAAGGAAGTCTCCGGCATTAATATTACTGCACGTCTTTACAGGAATTCTATAGTAACGACATACCTGAGAAATGGAATAAAACCGCTTTAGAGACATTATGTTTGATAGACGGTCTCCGGCTTTATAATAAACATATCTTAGGCTCATCCTCACAAAATCCGCCAGACCGTAGAAGTCATACATCTGTTTTATGAGATTATTAATACTCTTTTTCCCCATTGTTGGGGCAATGACAACACCTTTGACATCTTCTATAGGAGTATAATCTTTGAAGAACTCTTCAAAAAACAGACGTACATAGAAGGGGTCTTCCTGGGTAATAAACAGGATATTAAACGGCTTCATTTTCGAAGGGTTTCCCATGTGACCGCTTTGTAACCTCTTAAGGTCTTATAGAGTGAAATAACTGAGGCTATATTGACTGTAGAAAAATACAGGGGGACCGAGACAAACTTAAGTTTAATATTCCATCTTTCCCCGACCCAGCCCACAAAAGCCATTCCATAAAAGGCAATTTGCAGTATGAAGATTATTTTGTAGAAGGGGTTGCTCAATAGAAAGAGATTTGACAGGAAAATAACTACGAGGAATAACGGAATTAACCACCGTAGCAACTTGTGGGAAATCAGTTGAAAAGAGACAAATCCATATCTAAGAGGATTGAACAGCTTTTTCATGTATAACATGCCACGCATACCTCTTGATATGACCCGGATCCGCATATAGAACTCTTCGGCAGCCTTTTCCGTAGTCTCCTCGTGGGCGATTGCATTCGGCTCAAATGCGATTCGATATCCCTTTTCCAATATTTTCAGCGGTTCAACCAGATCACTGATAATATCGGGTGGAAGGGGTTCATACAATGTGCGTCTGACGGAATAGATACAACCGCAGCAGCCTGTGATGGTACTGATCCTTGTCTGGCAACTTTTGATAAGGTTCTCGTACTTCCAGAACAGGATGTTGCCGATGCCGATAGATGCCCCTGTGGGATTATAGTATTCATACCTGCCGCTGACGGCCCCTACGGTGGGGTCGGCATAATTTCGCGCTATATTTTTTACGGCATTCCGGTCAAACTTAGTCGTGGCATCGGAAAAAATAATAATCTCTCCCTTCACCATTTTGACCGCCTGATTTTGCGTCCCCGTCTTACCAACCCGGCCTTCTACCCGTATCAACCTTACCCCATGAGAAGAGAACTGCCTCACTATTTCATCCGTCCGGTCCGTGGAACCATCCGATGCTACAACGACTTCAAGTTTATCCTTCGGATAATTTTGAGCAAGCGTATCCCTGAGTTTGTCAGCTATGTTTTTCTCCTCATTGTATGCTGTGATAAGGAACGTCACCCGGGGCTCGTATTTCCCGCTTTTAACTGCGTTGTTAAACACCCGTGAAAGAAGCATGATAAAGAGTGAATATCCGACATATGTATAAAATATGATAAATGCGGTTGCCCAGAACATGATCTTGGCTATGGTCACTTTTCCCTCAAATTACAGAGTGGTGTCCGATATATCTCTTCAAACTATTCTTGATCACATTCTTTGATTCAAGAATTCTTTTTGAAAGGTTTCCCCGGAGAGTCTTATTGTAGATTTTGATGTCAAAAAGAGTCCTGCCCTGGTTTGTCCAACCTTTTTTATATTCTTCCTCACCGCTGAGAAAATTATATTCCTTATGCCCTTCTGAAAAACTTTCCTGAATAAGTTCATACAATAGTACTGTTCCCGGACCGTAAGAATCCCATTGGGGATTAAATCCCTTCTGATAAGAAAAGACACACCCCTCGAAGATGAAATTATATGAAGCAGCTATGACCTCTGAATCTTTTCTGAGGGCCCTCAGAGAAACCCAACCCTTTCCCGCGATTCTTTTTATTAAATCCCTGTGAAAATTAAAGATATTTTCCCGGGCAAATGTGCTTTTGATGTTCTTTCTCCTGGCCCGGAGGTCATGGAGGTCAAATAAAGCATTCAATACATCAGTGTCTTGTAACAGATTGGCAGGAATGTATTTGACCCCATGTTCTTCAAACAATTTCTTTCTCCTGCTTCTAAGGTTATATCTCTTCTTTTTGTTAAAAGCACTAATGTAATCTTCAAAACTTCCGGCCAGTGGAATATAGAAGGCCGCAGACGCCTCTTTCACCTCAAAGTCAAATGGAGACTCCATGTGTGTGTCTGTATAACTCAGAAATGAAATAAACCGGCTACTTTCTATCAAACGTGGCAAATGAAGTATGTCCCAATCCGTATATTCATTGGTAAGAAAATCAAAAATAGCGCTGACACACTGTTCGCTTTCTTCCTGCGAACAGATTATGTCCAGATGGTCTGGATAGAGTTCCTGACTGGCACAGTAACGCAGGATACGGCCGGACATCCAGTCTTTTGATAAGGCTTCCACATGGGAATACAACGGCAAAATACCCCGTAGTTCAGTGCCGTCATATACAAATAACAAGATGATTTGATTATCTTTACCGAAGTGCTCCCACCAGGTATAAACCCACTCCCATGTGCAGAATATATTGGGAAAAACCATTTCTGAAACTAATTTGTTCCATATATCTTTATTTTCTTTAAATTCACTAATGCCGGCAATCCTTACATCGTACATTATGCCCGCCCGCCTGAAACTTTTATCTTGAAAAGATCAAAGGAATCATAACGGCCTATTCCCACCCTTGGAATGGCAAAAAGAGACTCTCCCATTTTCCATGGCCTTGCCACCGTTGTAAGGCCGCATTGAAGCCCTGATTTCTTTACCATATTGATAACAGTGTCATTATAATTACCGTTAGGATAAGCAAAATAATGTATTGGACGCTCGATCCATGACTCAATTAACTGTTTTGATTTGTTAACACTGATCCCGATGTCATAGTCCTGCAGTTGGGTTAACAGATTATGACAGTGTGAGTGAGCCCCGATAGTTACAAGAGGACATTCTGACAGTTCGCGTAATTCATGTATCGTGAGCGGGGCAACGTGATAGGAGTGTCTTTTTGTGGTAATATGCACATCGCTCAGGATATCATCTACAACGTTTTCTCTCTTGTCAGGCTCCAGTGTCTTGAGATCTGAAAGGAGCTTTTCCATTTCTCTCCAGTTTTCTGAACCTTTTGAGGCATTAATCCTGTATTTTCCCAGCGATGAATAAGTCAGATCAATATCAATCACCTGTTCACCTTGCAACCCGTTGATTACGCGGTCATACCAGTAGATACCCTGATCCTGTATGGCCCTGGTCGCTATGAAAATGGTAACCGGCAAATTCATATCTTTCACTATCGGAAGGAGAACCTGCCTGTTCCCGGCATAACCATCATCAAAGGTAACAACAGCCATTGGTTTTTGCTCAGCGCCCCCATTAGCCTCAGTCATATGAGCAATTGCATCTCTCAGGCTAACTACCCTGAAATGGTTGGACAGATATTCCATCTGTTGTAAAAAGTCACGCTTTCGAACCACTGTCCAGGCATCTATCTCATCCTCGTCATTGGCTATTTCATGATACATTAATACAATCGCCTTGCCGTGAAGTCTTGCCTTCCGCTTGCGACTGAGCAGTGCCTCGAGTGAGATTATTTTATAGGCAGAGGCTTTCAGTATCTTCTTGACTATATTTCTGGACAGCACGGTTGTTGAGCACTGTTCAAGTGGTTATACCCAGCATATTTTGCAGGAGGTTATCCATTATCCCGTATGCCTTTTGGTTTAAGTGGAGACCGTCGCCGCTTGTCAGGTCATCCCGGAGAAAACGGCCTTGTCCGTCTGTTCGCAGGGCTGCTTCAAGATCAAGAAGGGGTATACCCTCTTTTTCCGCATATTCACGAACCCAGTCATTAAATTCCAGGATAGTTTCATTCCTTCCCTTACGTCCTTCTGCATGCTTTTGAGTAACCGGCACTGTAGTTGCCAATATCAGTTTAATGTTGTCCTCCCTTATACGCTTTACCCACTTTGTCATCAACGTCTTATACTCTTCCAAATCGCCTGGGAAATAGGCAGCACATTCCTTGATGATTATAGTATCCGGCCGTTGCGGGGATGGTTTAAAGAATCCTCTCAGGTATGTGCGTGTCAGGCGAAACTTCCTTTTCGGCCTCATCAGTATTTCTTCTATTGCCTCTGTTTTATCATACTGATAGGCGGCAACAGACTCAAATATATACCCATCACTCTTTGTCCTTAGTGAAAAATCAGAAAGCTTCCACGCCTTTCCAACTGAGGCGCCTACAAGCATTATCCTTTCCTTCTTTGTCATAGTCTTCTCCATTGGGGTACTGCTACCGGATGAATTGCAACTGGTCAGCATCAGTAACCCAATAATAAAAGTTAAAAACGATGAAAAAGCTTTATTTCTTTTATTCATAAAAATAACCATGGCAATACCTCACTCAAATAAAATTATAGCTCTTTTAACTCCTTCTCGAAGACCTTTAACAGGTGCTCTCTTAGCTTCTTTCTGTTTTCATGGAAATGTTTTGAGTGCCACCAGTCTTCACCAGGATCAATTACGATATCCGGAGGTCTTTGTGTCTTCCATCTTTCAACACACTTTTCTTTATATTTTAAAACAGAGCCTATTGGCCTTGCCGGGACGCCCATGACAATGGTATCTGGCGGCACATCTGTGATCACTACGGAATTTGCACCTACTATAGAATTTTTCCCTATGCGGATGTTAGGGAACAAGACCGCGTAACCCCCTATGACACAGTTGTCTTCGATTACAATAGGGCCAAAAACCTGCAGATCAGGTATCTCATCCCTGAATATCCAGGGCCCGCCATCATGTGTCATGAAACTTACTCCTCCTGCAATAGTAACATGATTACCTATTTTCACCAAATAGGATTCTGCACCGAGGCTGCTCGGTATAATACTGCAATTATCCCCAATCTGCGCCCCCTGTTCCCTGAAATATTCAGCTATTGTAAATCGGTCATACTGCCTTAAACGAACGGCCTTTCTCTTTCTTGAAATATAGGATGCGATAGACTTAAACAATTCGAATATCATCTTTTCCTTCGTGCCTGCCCATTACTTGCCAGGGAGATAGTTGTGAACAGCAAGCATTGCATCCCGGATAAAACGCCGCTCATTCTCAAATCCATTTTCAGGTTGTTCCTGTTGTCCAAGCGGAGCAGATATGGACACTAATGCTCCATTGGTTCTGCCATATACAAGCGCATCCCATATAGTATATAGTTTAGCTATATAACGATTCGCGACAACACGGCCATTTAAACTATACCAGAAAAGGACAGCCTGGGGCGAATTCCCTTCATTTAATACTACCTGATTGACCTTATACTTTTTTCCATCCACTCCTGTGATCCCCACAGTCCCGTCACCCCGATGGAATATCCACGATGTCTTGTACATAATTAGTTCCTTCCCCTGCTGCTGGTCATCGAAGTAGGCAATATATAGCTTTACGGTATTGCCAATCTTGTCCCGGTAAATCCGCATCAGTTCTTCATCCGCCCAGTCGAGCCTCAGCGTATACATTCCAGGATCAACATCTTCTCCCTTCCACTCTCCAATAATCATTGGAAAGGTCATGAAGCCATCTTTGAGAGGGATGGGAACCGTACGGTGAAGATAGTAGTAGCCTCCTATCGCCATAAGAAGAACTATTGCCACAAACAAGGGCATCCTGAACTTACCACTTTGAGCAGCTTCAAGCCATTTATGCCATTGATATCTTAAATCAGATTTTGCGCCCTTCAGTGATTTTCCGGATATTACAGGATACTTGTCACCCCTGGGCCCCTTACTGAGAATCCATGCCCCGACAAAAAGGACAATAAACCCGACCCAGCTTACGAACACCCCGTACAGAACATGGAACGGGCCATGGATGTCTGCGTCTCCATTATGATAGGCCCACACCCCGATCAGGGCGACCCTGATCCCATTCGCAATGATTGCGACGATTACAGCAAATAGAACGAGTCCGATTTTTCGAAACCAGGTTCGTTGCGTCACATGGGCTAAAGGGATCCCAATAGCAATAATGGAAACAAGAAACCGGACGCCGCTGCAGGCCGCTGCCACCTCCAGCGTTACCCTTGGCAACTGGATATAATTGGCTTCCTGATAAGCAGCGAAACCAAATAACCTAAGGAGCCACACTCCGATATCGGCTGCAACAAGCTGAAACGGCCAGTGAAACCAATCAACTCCCTCCCCGAAGATTTTGATCATAAAAAGGAGATAGGCAATCGGTAAGGCAAGCATCCTGAGGCAAGCTACACCCAGGAGCAGGGCGATCAAACCTGCAATCATAACCAGCATGGATAATTCCTGCAGGACTGCTATCTCACCGGCCCTGCCAAAGTTTAACAGGAAGCCGGCTGACAGGATCAACAAAACCCCGATTTTCAGATTTGGATTAGACCGGATATCCCTTAATTGTTCCCGCTTAACCCATACCAGGTAGAGTGAGATAAATGGAACAAAAAAACCGTGGCTATAGTCATCACTGCTCCACCACATCTTAAGCAATGCCTGAAATGTTGGGAAGTACAAGACTACAAATGCCGCAAGGAGGAAGAGGACTTGAACGGGTATCCCTCGTATAACAGCAATATCCCGTACGGCAGGAACATTTAATGACCCCGGGTTTTCTTTATCCATACGCTTCATAATTATTAATTTGAGATGAGATCCCTGACAGGCGCAAACCTGAAATCCCTCAGCAGGTATCGAAGGTTTCTTTCCATCTTGGCTAAATTGACATAATGCCTGAACTTAGACAACAGACTTCCCTGAAGCCTCGGTTGTTCCACATCAATTTCCCAGGGGTGCAAATATATAATTGCCGGTTTGTTTTCTTTAAGATTTATCTTTTGGATGCCCCAGCGGATAAAGGAATACGGTAACAACCTCATATAGCCTCCTCCGGCAATAGGAATATTTTTCTTTAAGAAAACGACTGTTGAAAGGGGAATTTCAGTGATGGTCTGACCGTTGCCACTCCCTATCTCGTAAATGAAACGGGCGCCGTCCGGGATTCCATAACGATCATGCATAATGGGGAAAATGCTCGAATCATAAAGAAAACCTTCTGAAATCAAAATGTCCAGCGCCCATAGTGAATCTTTCGTAATGGAATAGCTCGGGGCCCTGTACCCTATGACCTTCTCTCCGATGATGTCTTCGAGGATTCTCCTGGAACGTCTCAGGTCTTCTTTGAATTGATCCGGGGTCTGCGAATAGATCAGCTTGTGGGCATAACCATGGCATGCGACTTCGTGTCCCTGGGCATGGATACCCCTGATGAGGTCTGGGTGTCTTTCTGCCACCCAGCCGAGGACAAAGAATGTCGCCTTTACATTGTGTTGTCTTAGAATTGCGAGGATGGAGTTCGTGCTGTTTTCCACCCTGCTTTCGAACTTGTCCCAGTCTTCAAAATGTATCCGGTCAGCAAAGGCTTCGACATTGAAATATTCCTCTACATCAATAGACAAGCCGTTGATCATAACCTGCCCATCAATCTGGTTTGATACGCTCCAGGATAATATGGATAATCCTCCGGGCCGCCATTCCATCACCGTAAGGGTTTTCGACCCTCGACATTTCCTGGTAAGAATTCTCATCAGTTAAAAGGGTGGACACTTCCCTGACGATATTGTCTTTATCCGTCCCAACGATGCGTGCAACCCCTGCCTCATATGCCTCCGGTCTTTCTGTCAGTTTCCGCATCACGAGAACAGGCTTCCCAAGGGAAGGGGCTTCTTCCTGAACGCCGCCCGAGTCCGTCAGGATAATGTGGGCACGCTTCATCAGATGGATGAATGTCAGATAGTCTGCCGGAGCAACAAGGTGAATCCTCCCGACATCTTTCAGGATCTGATGTACGGTTGTCCTGACAGCAGGATTAAGGTGTACAGGATAAACCACGTGCAAATCCTGGAACTTTAAGACTAACTCCTTCAATGCCTCGCAAACATTCCGCAGCGGAGTATCCAGATTCTCCCTGCGGTGAGCGGTAACGAGGAGTATCCGGTTTCCATCCCATGGGATCGAAGACAACTCATCGTTATCTTTAAAAGAATAAGGTAATTCAAGGGCATATCTGAGCGCATCTACGACGGTGTTCCCGGTAACAAAGATCCTTTCTTCAGCGATGCCTTCATTCAGGAGGTTTCTGCGTGCAGTAGCCGTCGGTGCAAAAAAATAATCCGAGACACAATCCGTAAGTTTCCGGTTTATCTCCTCAGGATAGGGATTGAATTTGTCGAAACTCCGGAGCCCTGCCTCCACATGTCCTACAGGAATCTTACAATAAAAAGCGGCGAGGGATGCGGCAAAAACGGTGGTGGTATCTCCCTGGGTCAGTACGATATCAGGCCTCGTCTCCTGAATTACACGCTCAATGCCCGCAAGGGCTGTGGTTGTAATATGAGAAAGGGTCTGGTTCGGCTTCATAATATTAAGATCAATGTCAGGTTTAATGTCGAACACCCGGAGTACCTGATCCAGCATCTCGCGGTGTTGAGCAGTTGAAACAAGCACCGGCGTCAGCCTGTCCGGATACTTCTTCATTTCAAGGAGTACCGGCGCCATTTTGATAACTTCCGGCCTGGTTCCAAGAACTGATAATACTTTGATCTTTTTCATATACGGCTGCTTCTAAGATACTTATGAAGCCTCATAACTTGACTGCAAGTCCTTCAGATTCTTCTTTCAGCGCCAGCTTATTGATCTTGCCTGTCTCAGTCTTTGGAAGCCCATTGCTAAATTCAACAACCTTCGGGACCATAAAGTCCTCAAGATGCATAGCACAAAATCTGATAATGTCTTTACCCTTTAACTTTATCCCATCCTTTAAAACAATAACTGCCTTGACAGCCTCCCCGAGTATTTCATCATTTACCCCTATAACAGCCGCCTCCGCAACGCCCTCTATCTCATACAGGATATTCTCAACTTCCTTTGGACTTACCTTCTCTCCCCTGCTCTTGATGATGTCATCCTTTCGTGAAACGAAGTAGAGATAGCCTTCTCTGTCCATTCTGAACAGGTCGCCGGTATAGAGGACCATCTCTCCCGGAAACGGGCCTGGTTTCAGCCTCTCGGCAGTCTTCTCAGGCAACCCCCAGTAACCGCGCATGATGTTAGATCCGCGCACGACCAGTTCACCAATCACATCAGGGCCAACCCTGTTGCCATTTTCATCCACGATGTATGCCTCAGTGTTCGGCATGCCCTTACCCACCGAATCCGGACGAATATCCAGTTGGTCCGGAGGCAGATATGAGACCCTCTTGCATTCTGTCAGGCCATACATGGAGTAAATCCTGGTCCCGGGAAAAAGCTCCCGGAGCTTCTGAATGTGAGATACGGGAAGGGCAGCAGCAGTATTGCTTATATATCTGAGGCAGGAGAAATCGTGCCTTTTGATGTCATCCATCTGCAGCAGAATGGCCGATATGGTCGGAACTATGGGAAACCCGGTAACTCTTTCTTTCAAAATAGTCTGGATGATCCTGTATGGATACATGTAGGAATTTTCCAGTATTACCGTTGCCCCGGCCTTGAACCCCATAATGACCTGATAAAGGCCATAATCAAAAGACAAGGGAAGGACATTCAGGATAATATCATCCGGCGTATTCTCAAGATAGGTCGTGATGGAATTTGCTGCTGAAACCATATTAAAATGTGCCATCATGACCCCCTTGGGAAACCCTGAGGAACCGGATGTATAAATAATTGCTGCAAGGTCTGCGTCTATGACCCTGGGTTCTGGCTGCATCCTGTTACCATCAAGCAGAATGCTGTCCAACTGAAAAATCTTCCTGTCAATCAAACCCAAAGGAATATCTTTACCGCTCAAATAGACCTGGCTTAGAGAGGGGGTATTATTACAGGCATTGGCAATCACCCCCGACATCTCAACAGCGCTCAAGACTGCCCTTGCCTGACAGTTATTGAGGATGTATGTAAGTTTCTCCGTCCTGGTCGTGGGGTTGACCGGCAGGAATATGCATCCGGCTTTTAGTATCCCGAACATGCATATTACAGCCTCCAGGGAATTTTCCATGAAGAGCGCTATCCTGTCGCCCCTTTCAAGCCCCTCACCAATGAGTGCATTGGCAACCCTGTTGGCCATTTCATTTATCCCACCGTAGCTGTAGCGCCCCTTGGATGTAATAAGGGCCGTCTTGCCGGGAAATCTTTCAGCGCTCTGTTCAAGGAATCTGTTCAGCAGCATCTACACACCCTCATTAAGTCCGAGTCTGTCTTTGGCTATCTTCAGGAGACCGGGTGGCTGTGTGCCGTAGATCTTCTTGTAGCCATCTTCCCTGCTCATAGCCCCTTCCCTTACCATATTGGCAATCTCCCATACATAGGGATGGAAGTTAAATCGCCTTATGTGGACGTCATTGGCAAAGGCATTCAGGAGACAGTTGGTTGAATTGGAGTCAGTGTCATCAGGCACCTGCCATCCGATCCGTGAGATATCTTTGAGGATCTCTTCTTCATCGTATTTTAGAAAGGCCAGGGGATGTACATTGTATGGAAAACCTTCGGTATTGGCATAGTGCCTTTCTTCAAGGAAATATGTATTTACCTCATCTCCGGCCAGTCTTGAAAGGGGACCCTGTGTTGCAGCCTGTGTCGCCTTAATCAATGCAGGATTGGTGCGGATAACGGAGGACTGGACCGGCGCCTGTCCGGGCGACCACCCGAAACCTATCAACATGATATTCTTTTCAAGCGCTGTCTTAAGGGTGGCAGATTTCACGATGCCAATGCAGGAAGTGCAGATAGTACTTGCCCGCTCCAGCGTCTTTTTTGAATATATATCTTTGTCTGCCGCACCCCTGAATATCTTTTTCATCAGATCAAACCGGGGTTTAAATATCAGATGATCAACACCCAGATTCTCTGTTACGTTACACATATTCCTGAATGCCTGTTCTGAGACAAAACCATTGTCAATGGTAAGGGCAAGCACCCTTAGATTGTAGCGGTCCCTGAGGATCTTTAATGTATATGTACTGTCCTTACCGCCGCTGTAAGCCATTAAACAGTCATATGATCCATGATTTCTGTATCTGTCAACAAGTTCCAGGAATTTCTCCTCATATTCTTTTTTATGACTTTGCAAGACCTCAATACCCTGGAAATTACGGCAGTGATTGCATACGCCTTCGCTGTCAAACGTGATTCCCGGAAACGTATCCGGGAGGATGCATTTTTTACATGTGTTCATTGGTTTACCTCGCATGTGAAAACCTTTTTTAACTCTCCCTTTTTTATCTTTCCACTGTCTGTCCTGGGTAAGGATGAGACAAAATGGATCGTCCTGGGCATCTTGTATACCGGCAGATTTTCATGACAGTACTGCAGTATCTCTTTTTCCTGACATGAAAGGCCCTCTTTTACAACAATAAAGGCAGAGATTGCCTCGCCAAGGATCGTATCCGGCTCACCAATAACTGCTGCTTCAGCAATCTTGGTATATTTCAGGAGGATGTCTTCAATTTCACGGGGGGCTATACGATGCGCCCCGCTCTTTATCATTTCAGTCCTGCGGCCCAATATATAGATATAATCTTCATTATCTATCGTCGCTGTATCCCCTGTTAAAAGCCATCCGTCACTCAGTACCTTCCCCGTATCTTCCTCTTTACCCCAATACCCAAGCATAATATTGTCACCTTTGGCCCTGACTTCTCCGACTTCGCCTGGTTTGACCTTCTCCCCATGTTCGTTTCTCACCTCAAGAGACACCCCTGGAATCCCCTTTCCAACAGATCCGTGCTTTCTTAACAGGTCATCAGGAGGAAGGTAGGATAAACGTGCGGTTGCCTCGGTCTGTCCGTACATGATGTACAGCTTTGTGTGAGGAACGATGCGGGTAATCTCAATTGCCATATCGTGCGGCATGGGTCCCCCTGCCTGTGTAATGTAACGAAGAGACGGAAAAGACATATGCCTGAAGTTGGAACGGTTCAGGAGTATCGCAAATGTGGATGGCACACCCGCAAAACCAGTGACAGACTCCCTTATGATAGTATCAAGGACAACATTGGCATACATGAAGCGATTATCTATCACCAGGGTGCCGCCCTGCATGATATGCGTGAGCAGGAGTGAGTTTCCGTATGAGTAGTAAAAAGGGAGGACAACCATCACGCTGTCATTACTGGTCAGTTCGAGATAACTTACAATGGATGCCGCATTACTGAGAAGATTCCTGTGCGACAACATAACTCCCTTTGGTTCGCCGGTAGTTCCGGATGTATAAATTATAGAAGCCAGCACATCATCCCTGCGGTCTAAGGTCGAAAAAGATTCTTTTCCGTAATTTAAACATTCATCAAGATACAGGATCCTGGGATCTGCCTGTTGATTCTCATCCCTCCTGTCACATGACATGACAAACCTGAAGGGGCAGGAATTATCAAACGCCTTTTGAATCACTGGAAGCGCCGCTGACCTTGATATGATACCCGTAGGGGTACAATCCATCACAATACCCTGAAGACCGGCACGTTTAATATCAGGATTGATGGCCACAGGAACGCCTCTGCTTAAGATAACTCCAAAATAGGCAACTAAATACTCCAGAGAGTTTTCCAATGCAATGATGATACGGTCTCCCCGGCGGACACCGCAACTCCGCAGGGCATAAGCAAGCCGTAAGGCAAGGGAACATAGCTCACCTGAGCTAAGCCTTGTCCTGTCATGAATCATTACAGTCTTATCAGAAAATCGTTCTGCTGTATCTAATAAAATCTCGTCAACCGTCATATCGCGTTACACCTCAATGGATTTGCGCATGACAAACTCGCCAAGCCTGTTGATTGAATCCATATTTTCAGGCACCAGGTCTTCATCTTCCACCTTTACTGAAAACGTCTCTTCTATGAAGCCGACAAGTTCCAGAATACCCGTGGAATCAATTATCCCCTTTTCAAGAAAGGAATCATTATCGGCAATCTGATCACTGCTGCCTCCATACAAAAAGTTTTCAAGAATATACCCCTTAATCTTTCCCTTGATGTCGGCCGGTTCCATTTGCCCTCCTGTTAATAATATTCATATTGCTGTCTCTAAGGGACATTTCCGATTCAAATTTCTCGATAAATAGACGGTGGGTCAACTGAAGGGATAAGATGCCTACAACAGCCATATTGTCTTTAAAACCTATGACCACACCCTTCCTGCATTTATTAATAAGATGCCTGACTGCCTCTGGTTTAAAATAACCGTATTTTCTTATGCACTCATCAGACAAGAGCTCTTCCACATAATCCGGAGTGGCTCCGTTAGAGAAAAAACTCTTGCTGTCAGGGGCAAGGTACGGCTGTTTGGACCTTTTCACGATGAGCTTTGGCAGAAGGTCTTTCATGCATTCCTTCAGTATGTATTTCTCATTAAGCCCTTTTATCTTGTAATGAAGAGGGAGCCTTGCGCAAAACTCCATCACCCTGTGATCCAGAAACGGGAACCGGCCTTCTATGGAGTGGGCCATAGCCACCCTGTCACCCTGTGATGAAAGGATATAGCCGGGCAGGAGATTTTTTGTCTCAAGGTACTGAGCCCTGGCCACAGGCGGCCATTCACTGAATCCGCTGCACATAGCACCCAGCAGGGAACCCTCGGCAGATTCCTTTCCTGCAGCATTTATTAATTCTTCGGAGAAGAAAAGTCTTGTCATGGATGTGCTCTTCCATCTGGGTCTGTGAGAAAACAGAGGATCCGAAATATCAGAGCCCCCCCCGCTGAAGAATGCCTCTTTATAGGCTCCGGACTGAGTCTGAAAGGCAGGCAGGTATGGATAAAGTTTTTTCAGCAAAAGGGGTCTGCGCCTTGAATCAGGATACCTTGCACAGAACTGACGAATCTTGGTCTCCTTGAATATGTCGTACCCGCCCAAAACCTCATCCGCCCCCTCGCCTGTCAGTACCACCTTAAGTCCATTTTCGCGAACAAGCTTCGATAGCAGGAATAATGGGGCTGGAGCAGTTCTCAGTACCGGTTTCTCAGTATGCCAGATGACCTCCGGAAAATTATCCCCGATATCGGAATATTTACACCTCACTTCATGGTGTTGCACACCAAGTGCCCTGGCCATCTCCCTCTGATACTCACTTTCGTCATAATCCTTATCCTCAAAGGCTACAGAAAAGGTCATCAACGGGGACTGATTCAACTGCCTGATTAACGCCGTTGTAACAGATGAATCAAGACCGCCGCTCAGATATGCGCCCACAGGGACATCAGCCCTGAGTTGCAGCATCGTTGCATCCGTCAGGAGATACCTTAACCTCTCTTTAGCTTCTTCAAATGATACGCCTTCAATTTCAGGTGAAAAATCAATATCCCAATACTTCCTGATCAACACATTCCCATTTTGTAAAGTAAGATAATGGGCTGGCGGAAGTTCATACACCTCCTTAAACGCCGTCGCCGGCGGAACAGTGCACCAGAGTGTGAAAATCTGATTTATAGCGGCAGGTTCAACTTCCCTTTCGATCTCACCAGTCGCAAATATTGCCTTTATCTCAGATGCAAAATAAAATCTGTCATGGTTGCCGGCATAAAACAACGGCCGTATACCGGCCCTGTCTCTGGCAAGAAATAATTTCTTTCTGTTCCCATCCCATATGGCAAAGGCAAATTGTCCATTTAATTGATCAAGACACCCTTCACCATACTCTTCATAGAGATGGATAATAACTTCCGTATCCGAATGGGTTGAGAAGGCATGCCCCTTATGCAAAAGATCCCTTCGAAGCTCTATATAATTGAATATCTCGCCATTAAAGGTAATCCATACTGTGCCATCCTCATTGGACATTGGCTGCTGTCCGCCTGAAAGGTCAATGATACTAAGCCTCGCATGCGCCAGTGCAACCTGATCATTTTTATAGACTCCAAACTCATCCGGCCCCCTGTGTTTGATTGCAGAAAGCATCCATTTAATCGTACCTGACGAGACCTCTCTGCCTTCCTTTTTATTTAATATGCCGGCTATTCCACACATGATAATAAACTGTCACTGCATTATGGCAGGCTGCCGCCATTACAGGCACTTAACCTGATGCACCAAAATGAAGCATTAATTCTTTCGGCAACCACATAAGTTGCTTTAGCAATCTAAAAACAATAGTGAAATCATGAAACTAACAACGCAGGATTTACGATGTTTTGCGAAGACTCGTGGAAGACACTACTATCCTCGACTGTGATGCTATGGCATTAAGAAGTATGACAACCCTGTCTGAGTCTTTGACGCGGCTGTCGAATATGCCGCTGATTCCTTCCAATGGCCCCTCCTTTATCTCCACCTTCTCCCCTTTTGTAAATGACGGGGGATCAAGAACCACATAACCATCCTTGATCCTGAGTCTTATGCCTTCAATCAGTTCCTCATCTACAGGGGCCGGAGTATTACCGAAACTTACAACTGAACTGACACCCCTTGAGTATTTCACTAATCTGTACTGCTTTTCTGCGTCAAATCTGGCAAATATGTATCCTGTAAACAGTGACTTGGTTGGTCCTGTCCTTGGATAAAAGATCTCAACTCCGGATTGTGCGAGAAATGCCTCAGCAACTGCCTCCTGCCTTGGCTTAGTGTGAACTGCATACCAGTAAAGTTCCATAGTCAATTATACGAATAGAAGCAAATTATATGCCAATAAAAATATTGAGTTATGTTGATTTTGTTGGGTTTTTGGGCTGAAATACTATTCTAATTTTAACAAGCCTTATCCCTTGAGAAAATTAATACCCATCTTGTTACCTTCTTTTCCTAACATGGATGAGACATCCTCCTCAGAATTCAGTTTTTTGACCTGTATGACAATATAATAATACACTATAACGAGTACTTCTATCAATAGGTCACCTGAAAATGCCCCTAAGTACCTGTCATTCCACGGAACCTGTCCCCGCATGATTTAAGCGGGGAGTGGGAATCCAGAATCAGGCCATCGGTCTGGATTCCCGCTTACGCGGGAATGACATTTGTCATGAAGCATTGTGAGCCCTTAGCTGTGCTGCTAAACGCCTTACGTCCTGAGCTGTGAGCGTGCCGAACAGTCGAAGGACGAACAATCGAAGGGCCGTGATTATTCATTAGAATTGACTTCTCTGACCACCGGGTTTATTCTTAGTTTATCAAGTAGATAGAGAGGGTTTATTATGCGCTTTCCAAGATGTGATGTTCAGCCGTCAGGGGAGGGATTCTACTGCCAGTGCATAGGATGCAAGGCTGTTTCCACGATAGGCGGCTGTATACTTATCCCTGAAAAAACAGGGGTCTACCGCTACGACGGAGAAACCCCTCACGGAGGCATTCTTGCGTATCTCTACTTCACCGACCCACGCGGCAACCTTACGAAAAAGGAGGATGCCAGCTATGTTGAAGTACGGGAGCTGGACAAGAATGGCAACGTGCTGCATGTGGATTTTGGGGTGGTGGATGATCTGGGGTTTACGCTGCGAAAAGGATCATGAAAATCCCCCTTAATCCCCCTTTTTCAAAGGGGGAAATTAGCTCCCCTTTCAAGGGGGAAATTAGTTCCCTTTTCAAGGGAGAAATTAGTTCCCCCCTTTTGTAAAGGGGGGCGAGGGGGGATTTGAACGGGGATTTTCGAGTGAACTTGCCTACAGATGACATTAAAGACATAACTATTATCGGTGCAGGCCCATCAGGTCTCTTTACTGCCTTTCAGGCCGGTATGCATGAGGCATCGGTTCGCATAATTGACAGCATGCCGGAACCCGGGGGGCAGCTTACTGCGCTCTATCCTGAAAAATATATATTTGACGCGCCAGGGTTTACGAAGATTACGGCTAAGGAGCTTGCTGAAAACTTGTTTGCTCAGGCAAATCAGTTTACTCCTGAGTTTTGCCTGAATGAAACCGTAATTACTATTGCGAATGCCAAGGTACCTGCTGGTTCAACGGTCCCGTCAGGGTCATCCCCGCAATTGGCGCAAAAGGGGACAGAATTGAATTCTGTCCCCGGACTGGTCGCTGAACACCCCGGACAGGATCGAGACGGTGAAACGGCATTTGAATTGCTCACTGACAAAGGACGATATCTCTCAAAGGCCGTGATCATTGCTGCAGGTCTTGGTGCATTTAAACCGAGGAGTCCTGGGAAACCTGGAATTGATAAGTTCGAAGGAAATGGCGTTTACTATACTGTAAAAGAGAAGGGTTCCTTTAGAGGGAAGGATATCGTTATCGCAGGCGGCGGGGATTCAGCGCTTGACTGGGTTATAAATCTGCTTGATACAGCACAGAAGATATATTTGGTCCACCGTTCAGACACATTCAGGGCCCACCCCCATACCGTCCAATTGGTATCTGAACAGGCAAAGCAGGGAAGGATTCAGGTTCTTACCCCTTATGAAATCAAAGAGGTAACCGGCAATGAGCATTTAGAGTATGTCGCATTATCAGACGGCAGTGGCAGGGAGGTGCCGATTAAGGCTGATGCACTCTTGCTGATGCTTGGCTTCACATCAGACCTCGGCCCTATAGGAAAATGGGGGCTTGAGATAGATGACAGCCGTATAAAGGTCGGGCAGAATATGGCAGCCAGCCGAAAGGGCATTTTTGCAGTAGGGGACATTGCAAACTACCCGGGGAAGTTAAAGCTTATACTAACTGGCTTTTCAGATGGAGCTCAGGCTGTCAGAAGCGCTGTGCCATATATAAGGCCAGGAGATAAATTCAGGCACGTACACAGCACGTCATCTAAGTTGTTTGGCAAAACTTAATGTAGTGAGTCATAGGTAATTATCCCACCTTCTCCGCAAGCCATACCTTTATAAGGGACTGGTATGGCACATCCCGCTTATTGGCCTCTATCTTGATTTGTTCAAGCAGTGACAACGGCAGTCTTAAAGAAATAGACTGCGTCGAGGGCTTGAGATTTGGAAAGCGGGCACTCACCGCCTGTGACCAGTCAAAATATTCTGTACTGTCATGCGTCTCCCAGAATTTTCTCTCTTCGGCTTCGGATCTAAACTTAGGTACTTGTTTCAGCTTTTTGCTCATAAATTCTCCTCTCTTTAACATGCATGCTGCGTGCGGAAATTACTCGGATTCTGGCCCCTTTACCCGCTGCATATCGAAGCGTAAATGACACATGCAACAACCTCTCCGCATTAGTTTTCCCGAGTGCGTGAAATCTCATCTCACCCAAACTATGTTTTTCATCCAATAGTACTAAAAGCGGCTCATTTATAAAAACCTGCTCAGCCTCAGCTTGCGATACACCATGTTTTTCATTCTTTCTGGCATTACCTTCATCCCATTCAAAGCCTTCTATCTTGTGAAAATCTGTCATTTTTTGTATATTATCAGGATATACACGACATGTCAACACTGAAGGGGTGATAAATTAAGGCATGTGCATAGCATGTCCTCAAAGTTGTTTGGCAAATGAGTGGACTATCAGACAAGAGGCTCGCAGGAGATTTTGAGTCCCGGCTTGCCCTCCCTGATACCTTCAACCCATACAAGTGTAATTTCCCCATCACCCCTTGTAAGAAGGCATTTAAGGACTTTTGGCTCAATACGGCAGCGCCTCATGGCTGAAAATAAGTCAGTCAGACGGTCAGCAGTATAGATCAGGCTTATCTTTCCCCTAACCTTCAGAAGATGCCGGCTGACCTTAAGGATTTCATCTATCGTTATGGCATGCTCATGGTTTGCAACTGCCCTGCTTTTGTCAGGGCTTAAGCGGCCTGAGGATAGTGTCCTGTACGGGGGATTGGTAACAACATAATCAAAATGTGCTGATGGCAGGATCCTGGGCAAATTATTTATGTCCTTGTTCAGAATTGTAATACCGGATTCCATATTATTTGAACATATGTTACGTTCTGCAAATTTCGCCATCTCTTCCTGTATTTCTACCGCCGTAATCCGTAACGACGGGATACGTTTGGCGAGAAGTATGGAAACTATGCCGCAGCCTGTTCCAAGTTCCAGTACCCTTGAGTATTTTCTCGGATTGGATAGTCTTGCAAGCAGGACTGAGTCTGTTGTAAAGCGATGGCCTCTCTTTGGCTGAATTATTCGGACGCCTTCCAGGATGTCGAGGGTTGTATCCGGAAAACCCGCGTCAAATCCCCCCTCACCCCCCTTTACAAAAGGGGGGATATTATTTTCCCCCATTGATAAATGGGGACTATTATTTTCCCCCTTTGAAAAAGGGGGATTAAGGGGGATTTTCATCGGGCTATACTCACTCTCTGCCCGATCTCCTCGCAAGTTCAATTATATCCTTAAGCGGAATACCTGTCTTCAGCGCCAGCGCCTTGCAATCCTCATATTCAGGCACTATATTGTGTACACCATTCGAGCCTCCCGAAATTTTGATCCGGACCCTTCCATAGGGGAGCTGGACTTCTTTAATATCGCGTGCCAGGACAAAACGGGACAGCTTTCCTACCCTGACCCCGATTGATGTTGTCTCCCTGAATATTATTTCCCTGAGCACATTTAATGTCCCTGTATCTGCGATTACAGAAAGCATTTGCGCCGGCCTGTTCTTCTTCATAATTATTGGCGTAATATATACGTCAAGGGCGCCTGCTTCAAATAGGCGGTCCATCAGATATTCATAAATCTGTGGATTCATGTCATCAATGTTAGTCTCTATGACGCAGACTTCGTCAGTGCCAAGTGCCCCGGCGTCCTCTCCAATAAATACCCTCAGGATATTCGGCTTTTCGCTCAACTCCCATCCACCGGCGCCGTATCCGATCTGAGAGGGTGTCATCTTTGGCAAAGGCTGAAATGAAGATGCAAAGGCAGTGATTATTGCAGCACCTGTAGGGGTGGTCAATTCCCGCTCAATCCCGCTTGAGTACACCGGCACATCCTTAAGGAGTTCCGCAGTCACAGGCGCAGGAATGGGGAAGATGCCATGCGACATTTTGACAGTCCCACTGCCTGTGTCAACCGGAGATGATATGACCTTATCTATGCCAAGCAGATGAAAGGCATAGACAGAGCCAACTATATCCACAATAGTATCTATGTGTCCTACTTCATGGAAGTGGACGTCTTCAACCGGACAATTGTGAACAACAGACTCTGCTACGGCAAGCCGCTGGAATATTGAAAGGCTTTTGGTCTTAATTTCCTGCGAAAGATTACTGTCTGAGATGATCTGTCTTAAGTCTTTTAAAGGCCTGCCTGGAAGGTCCGGGCTCTCTATAACTACATCCACTTTGGTTGCCTTAACACCCTTCTTTAAGACCGTATTGGCAGAGATAGAGTATCCTTCAAGGTTGAGCTGTGAAAGCCCCTCTTTGAGCTTGTCAAAGGGGACACCGGCATCAACCATGGCGCCGAGGATCATGTCTCCGCTGATACCGCTGGAACAATCAAACCAGGCTATCTTCACTCGAAAATCTCCGTTCAAATCCCCCCTATCCCCCCTTTACTAAAGGGGGGGAAAGTAATTCTCCCTTTTATGCATGGGAGAATTACTTTCCCCCTTTGTAAAGGGGGACTAAGGGGGATTTTTCATCTGCCTTTGTGAGCCCTGAGCTGTGAGCTTGTCGAACAGTCGAAGGGCTCATGACGGTTCACCTGAAAATCCCTCTATTCATCCTTCGACAAGCTCAGGATGAACGCCTGAGTTCTTCGAAGGCGGTGTTTGGCAACCTGGCTTCCCGTTCATCCTGAGCTTGTCGAAGGATGAATTTTATGTACCTTTGTGCGCCCTGACCCCTGAAACTACTCGCCGATCAGGTTGATCTTGTGCGCCATGCAGGCGGCGCCAAAGCCGTTGTCTATGTTCATGACTGCCACACCTGCAGCGCAGCTATTAAGCATGGTAAGAAGCGCTGCTACGCCTCCAAAGCTTGCACCGTATCCGTTGCTTGTGGGAACTGCAATAACCGGCTGGGAGGCAAGGCCGCCGACCACGCTTGAAAGGGCTCCATCCATGCCTGCAACGACTATGATGACACGGGGCTTCCGCAACGCATCACGGTTATCAAGCAGTCTGTGGATGCCTGCAACGCCAACATCATATAGGGTCTTTACCCTGCTGCCAAAGGCGTCAAGCAATGCATGGGCCTCTTCTGCAACTGGCATGTCTGATGTGCCACCTGAAACAATCAGCACAGTGCCTTTAGTGAGGGCCTTCTTTTTGTGGAGGATGGTTACGACCCGGCCATGCTCATTATACTCAGCCCTGCTGTCAATAGCTGAAAGCGCGTTGAATATATCCTGTCCTGCCCTCGTTGCTATGATGTCTCCCTTTTTATCGAGTATTCGTTCAGCTATCCTGACTACCTGATTGACCTTCTTACCTTCGCAATATATTACCTCAGGCATCCCCTGCCTCAGGTGTCGGTGGTGGTCAATGCGGGCAAAATCGAGGTTCTCGTAGGGCAGATGCCGCAGGCGGTCAAGGGCCTTGTCTACACCAAGTTTGCCTGTCTTAACCAGGCTTAAAATCCTGGCAATATCTTCAGGTTTCATCTAAAATTCTCCGTTCAAATCCCTCCTGCCACCTTTACTAAAGGGGGGGAACTGATTTCCATCTTTTATACAGAGAAGAATTACTTTCCCCCGTTCTAAAGTGGGGTAACTAATTTCCCCCTTTGTAAAAGGGGGATTAAGGGGGATTTTTATTCCCCGCCTGCTTCTCGCATCATCAGGTCGTGCACAACCTGCTGTACATCCTTTTCTTCATATAGCAGGCTATAGACCTCATGTGTAATGGGCATTGAGACATCATACCTCTTTGCAAGCTCCCATGCCGCCTTTGTTGTCTTAACACCCTCTGCCACCATACCCCTGCCTGACAATTCCGAGAATGTATCCCTTAATTTGACTCCCTGCCCGAGCCTGTACCCAAGTGTCCTGTTCCTGCTGAGCTCACCAGTGCATGTCAATACGAGGTCTCCAAGCCCGGATAGCCCGTAGAAGGTAGGCGCCTGTGCACCCATTGCCGTTCCAAGCCTCTTTATCTCTGCAAGCCCGCGGGTTATCAGTGCCGCTCTTGTATTGTGTCCAAAACCGAGGCCGTCCGCGCACCCGGTGGCAATCGCGATTACATTCTTAAGAGACCCGCCTATCTCGACACCTGTGATATCAAAATTTGTATAGACCCTGAAGTACGAACGTAGGAACAGTGCCTGCATTTCCTTAGCAAGCGCCTCATTGGCCGAGGCAATTGTAATGGCCGTCGGGTGCTTTTGCGCCACCTCTTTTGCAAAACTTGGCCCTGAAATTACAGCATACCTCTTATGTGCCACTGCCGGTGACAGAATATCTCCTAATACCTCTGAGACAGTTTGAAGTGTATCAGTTGTAATACCCTTTGTAGCGCTTACCACCGGGACATCAGGCATGAAATCATTTAATTCTTTAAATACATCCCCTACCGCATGGGAAGGGACAACAGAAAGTATTATGTCACATGCCGTTACTGCCTCTTTAAGTGAATTTGTAGGTTCAATGTTTTCAGGAAGTTTATAGCCGGGGAGGTATATGCTGTTCTCCCTTTCTTTTTTTATAACCTCTACGAGATCCTTTTCATAGACCCATAACCTGATTTCATTGTCTTTTTCAGCAAGCAGTTTCGCAAGGGTTGTACCCCAACTGCCTGCACCTAATACTGCGATCTTACGGCTCATAAGAAATAACCATGTCTCCGATACTCTACTGGGGTCTGACCCCGTTCACTTGCTTGCTTTGATAACTCTGTTTATAATGCAATTAATAACCATGCATGTCAAGACTAAGGCAACCTCTAAATGCTCCTAACCTACCTCTTTATCTTTGTCACAGGCGCTGTTATCGGCAGCTTCCTGAATGTGTGCATTTACCGCCTCCCTGCAGCGCAATCCATAGTCTCTCCTGCCTCTCATTGTCCCCACTGCAAAACACCGATAAAGTTGTATGATAATATCCCGATCCTGGGTTTTTTGTTACTGCGTGGAAGGTGCAGGGTTTGCGGCACACCAATTTCAGTTCAATATATCTTAATTGAACTTATAAATGGGGCGGGATATACGATAATAGCATGGAAATTTGGCTTCTATACAGAGACAGCGGTTTATGCACTCCTCTTTTCGGCCCTTCTTACTGCCAGTGTCATAGACCTTCATCACCAGATAATCCCCGATGTCATTACTATTCCCGGAATAATTATAGGGCTTTTGGCAAGCGCATTTATACTCCCGTCCGGGATATCAAGCGCCATCCTGGGATTATTAATAGGTGGCGGTCTCTTTTTTATAATAGCCCTGATAAGCCGTGGCGGGATGGGGGGAGGGGATATTAAATTGATCGCAATGATCGGGGCCTTCCTTGGACTTTCAGATGTCCTGATTACAATTGTCCTGTCCTCATTTATCGGCTCTATTGTCGGGATTTTCATGATGTTAATGTTTGGCAAGGGGAGGAAGTATAAGATCCCATTCGGGCCTTTCCTTGCCACAGGTGGTATATTGAGCCTGTTCTTTAAACAGGAGATCCTTGAATGGTATCTTGGGATGGACCTATGGCGCTATTAGCCCTTGCAGCAGGTGTATTAGCCGGAGGAGTTGCCGTCTACTTCATCCTGCGGGCATTATTCGTGACGCGCAAGAATCTTATTTCAACCAAATCAGACGATATCGTTCCTGATAAGAAGGAAAAGGTAGAATTTGTTATTGATACCTTCACATCACTGATACACAAGCTTAAGGATAAAGAGGATGAGCTGGAGAAGCTGCGAAGCGTAGCAGAGCGCCGCGCATCAGAAGCAGAGAGTTATAACGAAGATATTCTAAGATGTGTAGGAAGCGGTGTTGTGACTTTCAGTATGGACAGGGTCATTACAACTATTAATAATGCTGCAGAGCGGATGCTGGGAATATACAAAGAGGAGACCCTCGGCCTGCCATGCGAAAGGGTCTTCGGACAGAACAGCTCCATCTGCAGGATGCTTGATGAGTCATTACTGACAGCAGCAACCCTGTCACGGCAGGAGGTGGAATTTCAGAAAAGAGAAGGGAATAATATATGGCTTGGCCTGTCTGTATCTCCATTGAGGGATAAAGACGGAAGGCATACAGGCGTCATATTTGTCTTCACAGACCTGACAGAGATAAAGATGCTGAAGGAGCAGGGTGAGCTGCGTAAGCGCCTTGCCATGCTTGGAGAGATGTCCGGAGGCATTGCACATGAGCTCAGAAACTCTATGGGGACGATAATGGGCTACGCAAAGATGCTTTCCAAAAAGTTCCCTGATGAAGATACTGCACGGGAAGAAATCTCCACTATTATTTCAGAAGTCAACAACATGGACCTGATAATCAGGGAATTATTAAATTACGGGAGGAATGTCACCCCTGCCCTGTCACCAGTTGACCTGGCCGGGCTGCTTAGAAAGGCGATAGACGCAACTATTGGCAAATCTGAAAACCACAATATAGACGTTGAACTTGATATTCATGATCTGCCTGTCATCAATATTGATGAGGTATTAATGAGGCAGGCCCTGCAGAATATTATTCAGAACGGGCTTGAGGCCATGCCTGACGGCGGAAGGATAAGGATAGCGGCAAGAAGTCAGGTGTCAGAATACCGAAACATTAGAGATGATGGTCATGGGAACCTGAGATTCCCCCCTTTAAAAAAGGGGGGGGCGGGGGAATTTAAGCAGGTGTCTGCGTCTGTTGAAGGCGTTGAGATATTAATTTCTGATACCGGCGCCGGAATACCAAAGGAGAGTCTCGATAAGATATTCCTTCCCTTCTACACGACAAAGGCACGGGGCACCGGTATGGGGCTTGCACTCGTACATAAAATCATTCTCTCTCATGGCGGACACATTGACGTTGAGAGTGAACCAGGGAATGGAACTACTTTCAGGATATATTTGCCGTGCGTCAAATCCACCCTTTAGAAAAGGGGGGAGAGGGGGGATTTGAATGTGGATTTTCAGGTGAACCGTCATGAGCCCTTCTACTGTTCGACAAGCTCACAGCTCAGGGCTCACCAAGGGTCATGAAAACGTCATTCCCGCGTAAGCGGGAATCCAGACAGGGGCCTGGTTCTGGA
>JADZCV010000029.1 GCA_020851375.1 Nitrospirota bacterium
CGGTATCGTCTTTATATGAGGTGAAGATGATTGGCGCCTCAGCCGTGCCAAAGGCATTGAGACCGGCAGGGTAGTTCATTCCATTTGCGATCTGAAGGTACGTACCAGTCTGAAACTTCACAACCACTCCAGGCTCGATGGTCAGGGTGATGGGGGTGCTGGTATTTCCGTAGAACTGGACTGCGGATGTGACTACGTACGGGCTGCCGGAAAGGGTCCATGTGGTGTCGGTGGAGATACGCCCACCGACAGACGTTGAGGCAAATGCCCCTATGGGCAGGAATAAGATTACGATCAGCAGCGGTATAAAGATAAAAGAGTTAAAATATAAACGCCCCCTCAGGGAAGAAAGGACAACAGACTGATCTGATCGCATGCAATCTCCTAAGATTGCGAACTGATAATAAGACATAATAGTATCTTATTATTTTATTTATAAGGATATAATGTCGTTCTTTATAATGGATAGAACGATCATTGTCAAGTAAATATTTATTTAATATATTCTATTTAATATTAGTGGCCATATGTGGGGAGTATACTATTAAGATATTCAATTCCGTGGAAAGCAAATTTGAAAAACTAAAATTCATGGAGGAGAGGTTACGTTTCAGAAAGGAAAGTGATCGGTGCCCAGCCTATTTTGTTCAATAATAATCTGCAAATACTAAATGTGAATAGCCTTTCCTTCCACCAGATGTGCCGCTTCTTTTATAACCTCTGACAGTGTTGGATGAGGGAATATGACATGCTCGATGTCTGATGCCATTGCCTCGAGTGACATGGCGATGGAAAGACCGCCTATAAGCTCCGACACCTCTGGTCCGATCATGTGAACGCCGAGTATTTCGGCAGTTTTTTTGTCTGCAACTATCTTGACAAAGCCTCCCTCATCATCACCTGCTATTATGGCCTTGCTGTTTGCAGTGAAAGGGAACTTTGCCGTGGCTGTTTCGTATCCCTTTTCCTCTGCCTCCTTAATGGTCAGGCCAATGCTTGCCACCTGCGGGGAGGAATAATTTACACGCGGGACCAAGTGGAGATTGATGGGTGGCACTTCCTCTCCTGCAATACAAAGCGCGGCCCTTATGCCTTCCTGCGATGCCTTATGTGCCAGCAGCGGCGGGCCTGCAATGTCTCCAATTGCATAAACTCCCTGCACTGATGTCTCATACCTTTCATTAATCCTGACAAATCCGTTATGAAGCTCTATGCCGGTGTCTTCAATGCCTGTATTGGTTGTTACAGGCCGTCTGCCAAGGGCAACCAGCATACGGTCAGCGGTCAGGACTCCTTTGGTTCCGTCTTTATTGTTAATTCCTGCCTGTACCTTCCCGTCAATGACCGTGACATTATCAACAGTAGTTTCAGTAAGAATCTTGATCCCCCTCTTGACCAGTGTCCTTTTAAGTATTGTACTGATATCCCGTTCTTCAAACGGCAGGATGGAATCTTTCATCTCTATGACAGTTACATCAGTGCCGAGGGTATTGAAGAAACCGGCGAATTCAATGCCAATGTCTCCCCCTCCGGCGATAATCAAAGAAGACGGCAACTCCTCCATCCGGAGGATTTCATCACTGGTAACTATATATTTATTGTCAAAGGGTATCCAGGAGGGTCTCATCGCAGAGGAACCTGTTGCAAGGATTACATTATTGCACTGTATCTCTCCTGCCTCACGGCCTTCCTTTAGAAGGCTAACCTTTCCAGGCCCTTCAAGCCGCCCCTCTGCCTCTATCACCTCTACTCCATACTTTTTTAAAAGCATCCTGACGCCATTGTGAAGCCTGGCGACAACAGCATCCTTTCGCCGGACGATCTGCAGGAAGTCAAACCCTACGCTGCCGGTCGTGATTCCAAACTCCTGAGACCGCTTACAAAGTTGATAAAGATGAGCTGATTGAAGGAGAGACTTTGTAGGGATGCATCCCCTGTGCAGGCAGGTGCCGCCTGTCTTATCCTTTTCAATAAGGCACGTCTTCATGCCGAGCTGTGCGGCCTTTATGGCAGCCACGTAGCCGCCGGGGCCGCCGCCAATTATGGATACATCAAAGGTCTTCACTTAAAAATCTCCGTACTTGAATCTTTACAAATATTAAATGCTTTTGTAACATGATTGTAACGAATGCAGTATATTATTTCAATCAGCAAATGAAAATAACTATCCTTATAGTTGATGATGAGAATGATATTCTAACCCTCCTGAAATATAACCTCGAGAACTCTGGATTCAGGGTCATTTCTGCTCAGGATGGTCCTGAGGCTTTAAATATCGCAAAAAAAGAAAGGCCTGACCTGATTATTCTGGATATCATGCTCCCAAGCATGGAAGGCACAGAGGTCTGCAAGATTTTAAAGGGGGATGAAACTACAAAACATATACCGGTAATAATGCTCACTGCCAAGGGTGAGGAGGTGGATAGAATTGTAGGCTTCGAACTCGGGGCGGACGATTATATTATTAAACCCTTCAGCCCAAGGGAACTGGTGCTGCGGGTAAAGGCAGTATTAAAAAGGGGGCATGAGGAAGAGACCAGGACTATTAAAGCAGGGCCTGTTACGATAGATATTAGTAAATCATCGGCAATTCTTGATGGAAAGCTATTAAACCTGACGGCTACGGAATTTAAACTGCTCGTGGAACTGACCAAATCTCCTGGAAGGGTCCTGACGAGAGGGGTCTTGCTTGACAGGGTCTGGGGCAGTGACTGTTATGTTATTGACCGGACTGTTGACACACATATCACAAGGCTTCGCGAAAAGCTTGGCGACCACGGGGACTGCATTGAGACGGTCCGCGGATTCGGTTACAAATTCAGGGAGGAGTACTAATCAGTGAAGCTACTGGAAGCAGTTGTAAGAGAGATGGAAATAGGGGTCCTTGTAATTGATTCAGGAGAAAATATCCTCTTCATGAACCCCTTTTTTAGAGATTCCTTCCTGATTAGAGAGGCACTGTCTGTAAAAAAGGCAGCGGACATTATAAAAGACCACACTCTTCTGGAGGCAATAGAAAGGACACTGCAGGCAAAAGACAATAACCCGGAAAAGGTTACAATTGAGGGAAAGAACGGGGAGACACTGGAAGTCAGGCTTGTCCATTTTGAAGAAGAATCCATCAGGGGGTTGATAGGATTCTTTCAGGATATTACTGAAGAGAAAAGGGTTGAGGCCATCAAGAGGGATTTCGTGGCCAATGTAAGTCATGAGCTGCGTACCCCCCTTGCAAGCATAAAAGGTTATGCCGAGACCCTGCTTGATGGTGCAATGGATGACAGGGAGACGTTGAAAAATTTCCTGTCTATTATTGACAAGCACGCAAACAGGATGACGGCGCTCATAGACGACCTTCTGATACTGTCTAAACTGGAGTCTCAGCAGATGCCTCTAAAAATAGAAGAGGTGGATATAAAAAGCCTGATACTGGGGGCCGTCCATGGCTTTGGGAAAAATGCAAAGGACAAGGGATTGAAATTAGTTGGAGATGTTAAAAAGGACCTGCCCAGGATTATGACTGACAAGGTCAGGATTGAGCAGGTCATTGTAAATCTTATTGATAACGCACTTAAATATACGAATCAGGGAGAAGTAAGGATTAAGGCGTGCACAGAGGGAGATAATCTAAGGGTTGATGTGGAAGACACCGGAACAGGCATCCCGGAAAAGGATATACCGAGGATTTTCGAGAGATTTTATCGCGTGGATAAAGGCAGAAGCAGGGACCTTGGCGGCACAGGCCTCGGCCTTGCCATAGTAAAACACATCATCCAGGCGCATAATGGTAAAATATGGGTGCAAAGCCTGCCAGGCAAAGGGGCCACATTTTCATTTACAATACCCATCCAGGGAGTTTAAAAACGAATGGCCGGGAGAGTCAGCCAGTAGGTCACATCAGAAGGATTTCTAATGTCAAAATTTACAGAAGTGTCAAATGACAATCCATTGTGCATGTGTTTAGTTATCCCAAGACCAATGTTGTAGCTTCCTGTATCAGGTAAAATTGTTACACCCCGGTCGCCGATTGTAAGTCTGGTCATCAAATTGTCTGATACAGGGGTACTTATTTCCAGCCTGTTATCCCTCGACAGGGTAAGCTTACCGATGAAAACATCATTTACCTGTAAATAAATTGGGTTTTCGACGATTGATTTATACCAGTTATTCCATTCAAGATAAAATTCACTGTTATAGCGGCCTCTGGCTGCAGACTTGTTTGAACCTGATTCAGCGTATACAAGGGATGTTGATATCATTATAAATGAAAAGACTATAAAAACTCTTAACAGGCTGAATATCCTGTGCATGTAGATGTTTCTATTGCAAGATTCGTGCGAGTTAATGCAGCAGGTCCCCGGACCTTCAATTTTCTCCGAACATGACTTCAACCATACCCCTGAGGTCTCCTGTCCTGAAGTCATACGCCCTGTCTTCTGGATATTTGTCAACGATAAATTGGGGTCTCTTGTCCTTTGCCCCATGACAGGCGAGGCAGGCATCTTCGACAAATATGGGCTTCATATACATCTGAAATTTTTTACCGCCGGTTTCAACTTCATCCCATTGACCTTTGATTTCCCTGTTGTGGTCAAAGGTGTCGAGGATAACAATCTCCTCCGGTGTCGCCGCATTTACAGGGTTTCTGTTTTTAGCAGAGGCATGTCTTATCTTGTATCCATCCTTCTCCATGATTTCCTTCACCCTTTTGGCAACCGCACCGCAGACATTCTTAAATGTCTCTTCAGTAATCTCCATATCTGGTTTGATGAAGTTTTGAGCAAGTGTGCTCCGCATCTGTATGATTTCATCAGCAGCAGAGATTGCACCGGGCTTCTTGCTTCCAGTCTCTTCCTGGGCATGAACAGGAAGAGAAAAAAATGAAATCATAAACACTATTGAAATAATTATCACTTGCATAAGAATTCCTCCTCAGTTATTCTATTATCATGTCCATTATAGAGCAAATCTTTGTAACGATAAAGTCATTTAAAATATATGGAGGTGAGTAATGCAAACAAGGAATTTAGTTAAAGTCCTGATGGTCTTGATCATCCTTTCAGTAACTATTCCGTCGGTTGCCTCATCAGAATCAGCAGGCCCGGAGTTTTACAAGTCCTTCTTTCAACCAATATCTGATAAGGTTGATAACCCTGAGAATCAGCTAAATCCTGACAAGCTGAAGCTCGGTGCGATGCTTTTCATTGATGCAAGACTTTCCAGGAGCGGACTTTTCAGCTGCTATACCTGTCACAACCTGACTACAGGAGGAGTTGATAACCTCCCTACTTCTATCGGGCATGGTTGGAAGTCAGGCAGCAGAAATGCACCTACTGTCTATAATGCCGCACTCCATTTTACACAGTTCTGGGATGGACGTGCAAAGGATGTGGAGGAGCAGGCCCAGGGACCTGTTCTAAACCCTGTAGAGATGGCAGCCTCAAAGGAACTGGTGCTTGATCGGATAAATACCATACCGGAATATGTGGTCCTTTTTAAGAAGGCGTTCCCTGGTGAGAAAAATCCGGTAACTTATGAAAATGTTGCGAAGGCTATAGGTGCATTTGAGCGCACCCTTATCACCCCCTCACGATTTGACAGGTTCCTTGAGGGAGACAACAATGCACTCTCCGCAGACGAGCGGAAAGGGCTTGACCTGGTTGTAACTAAAGGCTGTATTGCATGCCACCGCGGACCGGCTATGGGCGGTGCCAGTTTCCAGAGGTTTGATTACGGTGATGACATGGGCAGATATGAAATAACAAAGAACGAAGCGGACAGGAAGATATTTAAGGTTGCCTCCTGGAGAAACGTTGCCCTTACATATCCCTATTTCCATGACGGAAAAGTATGGAGCCTGGATGAGGCAGTCAGGATAATGGCAGAGAAGCAGTTAAACATAAAATTGACAGATGAAGAAGTAAAATATATCGGTGCGTTTTTAAACTCACTGACAGGAGAGATGATGAAGGTAGATCTGCCGGTGCTGCCGCCTTCTACAGACAAGACGCCAAGACCTGACCGGAATTGAACCGGTTTTTCCTGTTTTCAATGAGAAGTTGAGAGGAGGTTATAGATATGCTTAGAAGAAGTGTCAAGTCCTGGGTGCTGATTACATTGCTTGTCATCGGTTGGGGGTTCATTCATGTCGCGAATGCTGCAGATAATGAGAAAAAAGGACCGGAAATTCCATTGTGCGAAAAGAAGATTGGCACACTGGCGGTGACTGAACCGGAAAATAAATGGTGGGTTGGGCTTAATCTTGAATCACCGGAAGCCCTGATCAAGGTGTTTGTATCGAAATCCAAATGTTTTACACTGGTTGACCGGGGCAAGGGACTGGCGGCTGCAGAGAAGGAACGTGCCCTGGCAGGCGGCGGTGAATTACGCGGAGGGTCCAATGTTGGAAAAGGCCAGATGAAGGCTGCAGATTATGTGCTGGTCCCTGATATTGTTAATCAAAATGCCCGTGCCGGTGGTAAAAATATCGGTGGTGCACTCGGCGGCTGGCTGGGTGGAGTTGCCGGTGCAGTTGTTGGAGGCGTGAGCCTCAAGAGTAAGACTGCCGATGTTGTGTTGACCCTGACGGATGTCCGCTCGACCGAGCAGGTTTCCTTACAGGAAGGTCATGCAAAAAAGACTGATATAGGATGGGGCGGCGGAGGCGGGGCCTTTTTCGGTGGATTTGCGGCTGCCGGTGCCAGCAGTTATGCCAATACAGAGATCGGCCAGGTGGTTACCATGGCGTACCTGGATGCTTTTGCTAAGCTAGTGGAAGACGTGAAACAGATCCAGCCGGATGCAAAGGCAGACAACGTCACACAGTCCGTGACCATGGCTAAACCAGGCAGGATGTATGAAAAGCCAAACGTCAAGTCAACGGTTGTGCGTGATCTGGACGCCGGTATGATGCTCTATCCTACGGGTGACAAGGAGGGCATCTGGTGGAAGGCATCAGACGAACTGGGAAATGAAGGCTGGGTGCCATCCACACTGTTTCAGTTGGCTAAATAAGGCAGTGTCAGTTAAATAACATTCCTCACTGTCTAAATCTCTTCAGTGCTTCTTCTGCGTCGCCTCTCAACTCATCCCGGTTATTCCGGGCAATTCCCTGAATGTGAATTACGGCCCTTTCATCGCCGATCCGGACGAGGGATGCCAATGCCCCCTGACGCATCCCTTTTTCTTCAGAGCTACTCCTGATAATGCCTATCAATGCATCAACGACTTTTCTCTCTTTGTAAGAACCAAGCGCTATGAGCGCCTCGCTTCGGACGGAATTATCTTTATCGCTTCGCAAACATCGAAGAAGCAGGTCTGCGGATTGGGCATCATGCAGCCGCCCCACCCCCTGAACCGCCTTCCGCCTGATCTCCGGCTCATCATTTTCGAGGAACTTTGCGGCGTTTCTGTCCCAGAAAACGATATTAGAATCCACTACCCTGCGCAATGCTGACAGGCGTATCTCCATCGCCTCCGCCGGATCCGCTGTAATCTGAAGCATTAACGAAGCAGTTTCTTTATCTATAATAAAGGCCGGGGATTTCAAAGCAGATAATCTGACCTCTTCATCTTCATTGTTATTGTTCAAAACTGAGACCATGGCCTCAACCGCCTTCTTATCTCTCAATTCTCCAAGGGCAGTGACCACCGTCATTCTGACCTCTTTTGATTCATCTGAAAGGGCATGGATAAGAGGAGGAATGACAACGGAATCCTTTATCAGAGATAGTGTCTTTATCGTCCCGATCTTGACCCTGACGTCCGAATCCTCTGACAATGCTATCAATGGCTGAATGAGTAGTTTCCTGTTCAGCAAAACAGTCTCATCTTCTTTCAGCGCGGACTGAAACGTTTCCAATGCCGCGAGCCTCTCTCTTTTATCCTCTCCCTGCAACTGTTCTGTCAGAGGGGCAACCGTCGCATCACTCTCAAGCCGGATGAGGGAAAGGAGCGCACCGGAACGGACAGAGGGAACTTCATTATGGTCCCTGAGCCTGTCAAGCAAGGGTTCTATCCCCCTCTTATCCTTTAACCAGCCAAGCGCCAAAGCCGCCTCGCGCCGGACACCCTGATCCGGGTCTTTCAGCATTTGGGTTACCGGAATAACAGCCCTGTAACTCTCCGAATACCCGAGCGCCTTTGCCGCACTTCCCCTGACCCCTGGCTCCGGGTCAGCAAGGGCCTTGACCAACGGCACGACGGCAAGCCTCTTCCTGTGCATAGTGGTCCTGAGGATCGTCTGCTCATCTTTTAGAAATTTGCACAACAAATCCGCGGCCGCCCCGCGGACATCTCTGTCACGGTGGCTCAGGGACATCATCACAGGCTCGATGGCCTTGTCTATCAACGCCTCATTGGAAGTCTCCCGCAACAGCCTCATGGCCTCGATTCTTTGGGATGGTCTGGAATCACTCAGGGCAAGGAGCATGGCCCTTTCCTTTGGAGATACTGCATTCGCCTCGTCATTCCCGCGAGATTGGGAATCCAGGCTCCAGCCTTTACTCTGGATTCCCGCTCCCCGCTTAAATCCTGCGGGGACATGTTTCGCGGGAATGACGTTTACACGTTCTTCTATACGTTCCTCGCCTTCAGTAATCGTAATAAGGCGGTTAGCTGCCACATCTTTAAACGTTTGCGTGAAACCGGATGGCCATTGAATCACAATCCTGTCTGCCTTTCTCTCTTCGTTCATGCCGAAGTGAAGCCGCAGGTCACTCTGAGAGAGATACCCTGAACCTGATCTGACCTCCTGCAGCATAACGAGCGAGCCGGCAGTCACAGTCACCCTGGCGCCGATTCCGTCCCTGTTGCTCTTTGTCCCCTTTAACCTGATGGTCAGGAAATTTCCGGAATTTCCACCATCATTTCTTAAGACAGAGGCGTAATTATTATTGTTGTTAATGACGATGTCTATGTCACCGTCATTGTCTATATCGCCGAATGCGGCGCCACGGCTCGATCTTATGATCTTCAGGCCGTCGCCTGCAGAGTCGGACACATCCCGGAATATTCCATTGCCATCGTTGCGAAAGAGCTGATTCCTCTGGCCGACTGTGGTCCTCGGATTGTCGAAATCAGGATTAGGATTCCCGTTGGCGACAAAGAGGTCAGGATGGCCGTCATTGTCATAATCAAACATCTCCGCCCCCCACCCAAAATATCCTATGCCGGCGTCTTCACCGAGACCTGAGGCCACCGTAACATCTTTAAACGCCAACCGGCCCTCCCGGCCTTGAGACCCCTCATTCCTGTACAGGATATTGGTCTCACTGGCCGGATATGTGGAGAATATGTCAAAGTCGCCGTCATTATCATAGTCCCCTGCGGCCACACCCATGCCGCTTAGGGGCGTATCTACCCCGGCCTCACCTCCGATGTCTGTAAAGGTCCCGTCTCCGTTATTGCGAAACAGGATGTTCCTCGCCCCGTCATTAACCACATATAGATCGGGCCTTCCATCATTATTGAAGTCGCTGAAGACGACGCCAAGTCCCTTTCCTGCGGAATCTTCTACACCCGCCTTTTTTGTGACATCCGTAAATGTCCCGTCCTTATTATTGTGGAAAAGTATGTTGGCAGAGCCGGTGTAGATCTTTGAATTCATCAGGAGGGCCGTGGGCATCTGATAGGCAGAGTTGAATTCTCCCGGATTCATGTACTTGTCAAACTTGACGTAATTAACGACATAGAGGTCGAGCCATCCGTCATTGTCATAATCCACCCATGCCGAAGAGGTGCTCCACTTCTCTTTATTGCCGCCAACGCCCGCGGTATCTGTCACATCCGTAAAAGTCCCATTCCCGTTATTTTTATAGAGGACATTCTTTCCATAGTACGTCACATAGAGATCCCTATGGCCGTCATTATCATAGTCTGCGGCCGCGCACCCCATCCCCCATCCGGTGTAGCCAACGCCTGCCTGTTTGGTTACATTGGTAAACCTGCCGTTGCCTTCATTGTGATAGAGAGCATTTGAAGGGGCCTTGTGCCACCATGGTTTCTCGCCGTAATAATAGGTATATCCGGACCCATTTACGAGATAGACATCCATGTTCCCGTCGTTATCGTAATCAAACAGGCAGACCCCGGAACCGATGACCTGGGGGAGAGAATTAATTACGTCCTCTGCCTGATGATGCAGAAAGTCAATGCCCGACCTCTCTGTATAATCTGAGAAGACGGCATGGCCTGATGGGACAGCCGGGGCCGTGTGAACGACAGGGACCATGTCTCCGCTGACGCCGGGTTTAATGGCAGGGATTTCCGCGGACAGACGTTTGCTGGCCTTGAAATAGAAAAATCCGGCAACGATGGCAACGGACAAGAACAGAATGACAATAATAGAACTGGCCGACTTTACAGATTTCACTCCAACCCTCTCTCCTGCTCCCGCTTATTCCTGACCGGTATCGTGATGCTGTCCCTTGCCATGTCCACAATGGGCAACCTGACGTCGGTCCTGTTCAACGCCCAGTTCGTATACTGCTGATTGAACTTCCTGTACCTCAATCTTGCCATGACCGTCAGGTTCCCCTTGACCCAGTACGGCACCTCGACTTCGTAGGTAGCGATATCCGTCTCACCGGGCGGTATCATCTTGACATACACGTGGCCGATCATGTCCCACAGGTTATGTTTGTCCACGATCTTCCCGTACCTGTCAACCTCGAGCGCCCTGTAGAAGTGGGCCTTTTCATCCACCTCCCCGTTCTTGTCCATGGCCCCGCTTGAAAAGACGAGGTTCCCCGCGCTGTCCGTAATCCTGACCTCGATCCATGCCTCATGGATGTCCACAGGACCGTCCGGGAAGTGATGACCGACCCCGAAATTGGTGACGCTGATCTGGAGTTCAAACTTGTCCCCCATGTATACCCACGGCGTGATCTCTGCCGCATGATACAGGTCCTGCGAGATGAACTTGGTCTCCCGCGGCCCGTCTTTAATCCGCGGTTCATAGATATCGAGAAAGACCTCACGCCGTTTCAGCCACTCCTCTGTCAGCTCAAGCTGCTCTTTATCACCTGTGAGCCACGGGACGGCTGTATTGGCCGCGACATACCGGTGAGACCTCACCATGCCGTCAGGCCCCGCAGCAGGGTCATCCGATTTCACGAGGGGCATATGGCAGTCATTGCAGGTCTTCTGATCCTTCTCGCTGAAAAAGCCCTTGGAGTTCCTGCCGGAAAAACGGCTTGCAAGCCAACTGCTGTACTGATCCTGAAGCTTTAACCACCCCCAGTGATTGGTGTCCTTGCCGATGAACTGCTTATGGCACGGGACACAGTATTCCGGTTTTTCGTAGAAATCTTTCGAATAGGTATCCCTGTGCTTCGCCGGATTGCTGCTGATCGCAAGATTGCTCACCAATTCCGGGAGATATCCGTCCTTTCCCTCATAGATATATCGGGATGGAGGCGTGAACAGATAGCTCCCGGAGCCCCTCATATGCGTGATCTGAGTGATGGAATGGCACACTATACACGAAATACCCTCTTCGCTGTAAGGAGTATCAAGAGACTTTCCAGGATTCTGGTCTCCGGCAAAGAGGGCAATCGGGTCATGACACCCGCCGCAATATCGTGTTGCTATCATACCTTCTTTCTTTACCATCAGCTTTTCAGTTGCCCTGTAGAAGACATCTGTAGATGACCACCTGTGGGCAGAGGAGTACCACTGCCTGTAGATATCCGTATGACAGCCGGCCACGCCGCATGATTTGGAATTCCCCATGATCCTCGCGTCAATAATCCCGCCTGTGGATGTCATGCTCTCGCTCGGATAAAAGGGGTTGTCATTCCACTTCAGGACATAGCCGTCCGGTGTCCCGTTTTTATATTCCATTGGTTTGTAGTGATTGGACAAGGCAAGGATGACCGCGATCATCGCTAAGCTGAACACCAGATTGCTCTTTGGCAGAAATGTATTGAAGAGCCTCCACTCCCTCCGTGTGCCTATATAGACGCTGATGTGCATCAGGATGAGTACAAGGGCAGCAATACTCGCAATAAGATGCACACCGGTTAAGACATAATTGTCCGCCCTCGTCCCTTCATATCCCCACATGACCCCTGTGACGAGCGAGGCAACGAGGGTAACAAAGGCGAGGATGCCGAGATTTCTCATCAGATGTCTTGGAGATCTTATTGACCGGACAATATGAAGCGTCTGATAGGCTATCGCCGGCAAGAGGGCGAGCAAGCCGATGATGATATGGGTCAGACCGGTGAACTGCCGGGAGACCGTGAAAGAACCATCAAGATATAGATAGATGCCGCTCAGGGTCTCAAAGACAAAGAGTACAAAGAAAAGAGGGTACATCAACTCTATTGTATGCTAATTATCTAAAGCCTACAACCTCAATCAACCAGACCTGAATAGGGGTGTTGTAAAGATACGTCCATGTCCCATCCCCGAGTTCACCGTATTCGCTGTATCCCCATCCCCAGACAGTCCCGTCACTCTTTAAGGCAAGGGAATGGCGGTCTCCTGCGGCAACAGAGACAATACCAGTAAGACCGATCACCTGTACCGGCGTGTGCCTTTCAGTCTCTGTCCCATCGCCAAGCTGGCCGAAACTGTTTTGTCCCCAGGCCCAGACAGTCCC
>JADZCV010000030.1 GCA_020851375.1 Nitrospirota bacterium
ATTATCTCCCCTTCAACGCCGCCCTTTTCACCTGCTGATACAGTACCTGCCACCATTCGCCTGTCAATCTTCACTACATCTTCGAATTTCAGATCCACACCAAAAACTCCCTTTATTTCGCCCCTCTCATTGCGAACCGGACTTGAGATTGTAACACAAAGCAGATCAGTTACAAGAGATTTATAGAAATCGGTGACAAAAGTCTTTCCGCTCTTTACAGGTTCAATAAACCAGGGTCTGTTTGAGAAGTCCTGCCCCATGTCAAACTTCTCATATTTAGCCCTGTCAATCACCTGGGTAATGTTCCTGGTCAGGATCTTTCCCTGAAGGTCAACAACATAGGCAAACTGAATAAATGGATTCTCATCCACCAGTCTTTGCATCTTTGTCTCCATCCCTTCAGTATTCAGAACCCTGAAGGCCTCATCATCAACCAGTTCCTCCACAAGTGATGCGACAATCTCCTCTGCCCTCTTCTTCAGCCTGTCAAGGTCAGAACCAAAGTACTCCGGGAGATACTTCTTTGCCTGTGCAAACATCTCTTCTGATGATATCGTCGTGAGCCTTCCGGCCTCATACTGCTCCATAACCCATTTATATATCTTTTCTACGCCAGGATGCTTCTTGTCTACAGCCTGCCTGTCATCCATGCCCAGATGGCCGTTTACCCAGTATGCGATTCCGGCAATTCCGGACTTATCAGTAATCGTAATCCCCATCGGCCTCTTAAGCAGTTTAACGGTGTCAAATATATTATATATTTCCTCGTTCTTCAGCGCCCCGTCAGCATGGATACCGGCGCTCGTGTTATTAAAGTCTACACCCACAAAAGGATAATTTGCAGGTACCTGTACCCCAAGCTCTTTTCTGAAATATTCCGCCAGGTCAGTAATCATGGTCGTGTCCACCCCATTGGTATCGCCCCGTAATGCAATGTACTCCATGATCAGGGCCTCAACAGGCGTATTGCCAGTCCTCTCCCCGAAACCAAGCATCACACCATTAGCTGAACAACAGCCATACAACCATGCAGTGGTTGCATTTATCAGTGCCTTGTGAAAATCATTGTGTCCATGCCATTCAAGCTGTTGAGACGGGACACCGCCATAGTGGACAAGACCATAGATCAGCTCAGGTATTCCGCGGGGAGTTGATGCACCGATATAAGGAACTCCATAGCCCATGGTATCACAAGCCCTTATCTTTACCGGTATGCCGCTCTGCTCAGACAACTCCATCAGTTTCTGAACGAACGGGATTACAAAACCATAAAAATCCGCGCGTGTAATGTCTTCGAGATGACATCTTGGTACAATGCCTGATTCCAGAGACTTGCTCACAATATCAATATACTTATTTGCGGCATCTTTTCTGGTCATGCCAAGTTTGAGGAAGATATGATAATCAGAACATGAGGTAAGGATACCGGTTTCTTTAAGTCCGGCATCTTTTACTATCTGAAAATCCTCTTTAACCGCCCTTATCCATCCTGTTATCTCAGGATATTTATATCCCCTCTCCTGGCACTTCTCAACAGCCTCCCTGTCTTTCTTATTATACAGAAAGAATTCACACTGCCTTAACACGCCATTCGGTCCGCTGAGCCTGTGGAACATGTCATATATATCAACTATCTGCTTTACGCTGTATGGAGGCCGCGACTGCTGTCCGTCGCGAAAAGTCGTATCACTTATCCAGAATTCTTCCGGTGTATATTGAGGGACAATGCGGTGATTGAATGGTATCTTTGGCACCTCATTGTAGGGGAAGAATTCCCTGAATAAATTGGGTTCTTTGGCATCAACTATTTCATAATGGTAGGCTGACCTCGCAAGCAGATTTTTTTCTTTAACAAGACCTGACATATCGAAGTGATATTAACACATGGAAATATTTTATTGCAAGATTTTTGTATCTGCCTGCTACTTACTAACCTCTACTGTAACAACCCTCCCGCCGGTAATCCTTATTGATACATTATCTCCTGTCTTTATCATCCCGAACTGTATCAGCTGTCCCTCTTTGAATATGGGTATCCCCTTGTATATGACTAAAATCACACTGCCAAGCCTTGCATCATCAACAGTCATAACGGAAAGATCCAAATCAAGTTCTCTGACCATGCCGCGGATATCTCCATGTCCATACTGGTCGCCATGGTATATCTTTGAAAGGTCTAATTTACGGACTGGATTTCCATCAGCAGGCGGTGTGCCGGCGGTCTTAAAGACTACTTCACCACCTATTCCAGGACACGACTCAGCATCACCATCTCTTATTGTCAGATATAACATGGTCCATAACCTGTACTGGGTTCCAGGCTCAAACGGCGCCTCCGGTGTAATCATCTCCCCGTTATCCGTCCATGAAACACTCCCGCCGATACCCCACTCAGTGGTCAGGAGTGTTCCCATGCGATACCTGCCTCCTGCTATGTTTATTGATTCAAGGGCCGGCACCAGATCTCTCAAACCTTCCGAAAGTGTTTCCAGGGTCTTCTTATCCCACTCAATGATGACAGGTGCATCCAATGATACACCTTCAGAAAGATGCCTGGGTGTGGACGAGACCATTTTGAGCGGCGGCGGACAGGCAACCTTCGCAAATACAAGCTGTCCGGATGACAGGAGTATGTAAAATATACTGAACGTGAGAGTAACTGCTCTAAAATAAGAATGTTTCACCTGAAAATCTCCGTTCAAATCCCCCCCTCCCCCCCTTTACTAAAGGGGGGGAACTGATTTCCCCCTTTGAAAATGGGGACTAAGGGGGATTTTTATCTGCCTTGGCCTGGCATTATGAATGCTGGCACAAGGCCGTATATCCCCGCTGATCTGCCATAATGTCCAGATTCAGCGTAGCAACATCCTCTATATCCATGTCGAGGTCATCCGGTTTCTTCTTGTCACTGCGGCATCCAGTAAATACTGTCTTAAGGTAGGTCCGGCACTCCTCACAACTTACAGCACGCACACACTGGTCTCGCGCAGAATCCCCGACAATAAGGCCGAAACGCTCCGGCCTCGAATTGCCGCAGAATGGACAGCCGGTCATGGGGTACTGCCACCTGTATGTGCAAAAACAGCAGGAGAGCAACCGCTGCTCCGCTTTCTCATCCTCCGGCGTGTACACAATGGCCATAGCCGGTGGAGCCCCGCAGACAGGGCACCGCCCCTTAGCAGGGCTGTTGTCAACATTCAGTCTTGCCAAAGTATTTTCAAAAGACGGCTTGAGGATCCATTTGAGGACTGCGTTTTTGAATCTGTCATCCTTTGAGAGCCCTTCTCTTATGAACTCAAGCACAGCCTCTTCCGATGACCCGGCACATTCGATTATATTGCCACCCTGCCTGCCGGCTTCAAAAAGCCTGAATATTTTAATGGACATCCTGATGCTGTTATTAAAATCCAGATCCCCTAACCTGGTTGTATCCATGAGATATAAGACCTCCTGTTCTCCTTTTCCCGCTAACGCAGAGGGAGATTTAAACAGGAGCGACAGGTCATCAGGGGCAAATCCACTCCATATGTCAATAAGTCCCTTGTAAAACAGGACCATATCATGAATAAAGGGATAATGCCTTACCCTGTCATCAAGGTATGACTTGAATTTTGTATAGTCTTTCACTGTTTGCATTTTTCGTGTTTAGTAATAAAACAATTTATTGTATAGTAGAAAATCATTATGGTAAAGATCCTTGACAGATATATCCTCCGGGAGCTTTCAATTTCATTTATCCTGAGCCTCTCTGTATTATTGTCAGCATTCCTGATGCAGCAGGTAATAAAATTCTCCAGGATATCATCCGAGACCGGAATTAGTTTTCTACTCCTCGTGAAATTTTCGATCTTCATTATACCCCTTTTTTTAGTGCTTGCAATACCACTTTCCGTATTGATATCATCCCTACTAACCTTTAGCAGGCTATCTACAGATTTAGAGATAACGGCAATGAGATCAGGCGGGATAAGCGTCTACCGCATGCTTTTGCCAGTATTCATCTTCTCCATGATGGCCTTTATTATAGCATTATTTTCATCGTCTGTTCTCCAGCCGATGGGACACCGTTATATACGCATTCAATCATATAATACACTGAATGAACAGAAGAACCTGGGGCTGCAGGAGGGCGTCTTCAATAACCTCTTTAATCTGCTGTTTTATGTTAAGAAGATCACTTCCGGGGATACGTTAAACAATGTACTGATCTCAGACAAGACCTCAAGAGATTCAAAGATAATTACAGCAAAAAGGGGCAGGATGCTCAACGACCCCGAGACATCAAATCTATTTTTGATGCTTCAGGATGGTCACATCTACTTTGAGACTAACGACACATCAAAATATCAGATGGTGACTTTCTCTACATACTTCATGAGACTTGAGTCAGTTCAATCCATTGAAAGTGTGCGACTGATAAGGGAAAAATGGGGTCTGGGACTGGATGAACTGAAAGCGAAGATAAGGGAGAAGAAATTGCTGGGGAAGGAGCGGGATTACAGGCGTCTCTTAATGGAATACTATAAGAAGTTTTCTCTGCCTGCTGGCGCATTGGTCCTCGGACTTCTTGGATCACCTATAGGGATTATGACCAGGTTTTCAAGCCGGTTTGCCGGTTTTATACTGAGCATAGTTATTGTCTTCGGTTACTACATACTCGACAGTGGATTTGAGATACTGGCTGTTGAGGGTTACATACCTCCTGTAGTTGCAGCCTGGGCAACAGTACTTATATCTCTCATCCTTGCGATATTTATAATCATCCTGGTGTCTGCGGAAAAAGGATTGTCTCTATCTAACATATTTTCAAAGGGAAAATGAAGATAATTCAGAGATATATTGCATCAGAATTCATGAAATTATTCATTATGATTGCAGTGGCATTCACAGTGCTCTACATTCTCATAGACGTATTTGAGAACCTTGGAGATTTTACCAGGGTTCATGCAGACCTTATTACGATTTCGATCTTCTTTCTATGCCGTCTTCCGCAGGCAATATATTTCACGGTGCCACTTTCACTCCTCTTTGCATCTTTTCTGAACCTTGGACTCTTTACTAAATATAACGAACTTACAGCGCTTCGTTCAGGCGGATTGAGTATCCAGAATATTACTCTGCCTGTATTGGCCATAACACTTTCAGTATCTGCCGGCACTTTCCTCCTGAATAACTATATCATACCGGTCAGCAATAAAAAGGCAGAGGAGATCCGCATGATTATTGAGGCAAAACCACGTGAGATGTTTTTTAAAGAAGACAGTCTCTGGCTCAAGGCTGATGACTATACGATCTATAATGTTCGCTTTATTGACCCTGATAAAAAGATTATGGGGCGTATAAACATATACCACCTGACACCTGAATTTAATATCATGGAAAGCATAGCCGCAGAAAGGGCTGTCTCCGAGCGTGGTTACTGGTTTCTCAAGTCAGGGGTAAGGAGAAAGTTTGATCCTGATAACAGGAATGTCAATCTTGTTGAATTTGACACCCTTCCCATAGATTTCCCCTTCAAACTGGATGAGTTCAGGCATGTGATCGTCCAGGCATCTGAAACAGATTATTTCACCCTTAAGAAATATATTGATACGATAAAAAGAGAGGGTTATGAGGTTAAAAGACTTACAGTTGATCTCTATAGCAAGACCGCCTTCCCATTTTCAGGTTTTGTTTTATCCGTTTTTGGGATCATTTTTGGCTTTAACATCAAAAAACATGCCGGGATTGCCGGTGGAACAGGATTTTGTATTCTGACTGGCGTTATTTATTGGACTATATACTCATTGGCCATAAATATGGGATATGCAGGGCGAATAAACCCGGCGCTGGCGTCATGGATGACAAACCTGCTGTTCATCACAATTGGCGGCGCCATATATTTCAGGGCTATGAAACAATAGATCCGTTTTGAAGCCTCTTCCCTGAGCTTAGCATATTTGCAAACTCATCAAACGGCACCGGCCTGCTGAAATAAAATCCCTGGATCTCGTTGCATCCATGTTCAGTAAGAAAACTCAGTTCCTCTGCCCGCTCTACACCCTCTGCTACTGACCTGAGTCTCATTGTCTGTGCCATACCGAGGATTGTCTCTACTATGGCAGCGCCGTCATCATCAGCTGTTATATCCATTACAAAAGAGCGGTCTATCTTTAAGACATCGATTGGGAACCTTTTCAGATAACTCAGCGAGGAATAGCCTGTGCCAAAATCATCAATTGACAACCTGATGCCACGATCCTTTACTGCACAAAGTTTTTTGAGAAGTTTTTCCTCGTCTTTCATAAGTATACTCTCTGTAAGTTCCAACTCTACAAATGAAGGGTCAAGACCGCTTTCTTCCAATACGGCCTCAATTATTTCAAGAAGGTTGTCCTTTGCAAACTGTCTGGCAGAGAGATTTGACGAAACTATCAGATTGGTATACCCCATATCTATTAATTTTCTGATGTCGCTGCATGCTGTCCGGAGGACCCATTCACCAATTTTAAGGATTAGGCCTGTCTCCTCTGCAAGGGGAATAAATTCTACCGGCGATATCATTTTGCCGCCTCTTTGCCATCTTATCAGGGCTTCCATCCCGCAGACCTCACCAGTAGACAAATCAACCTTGGGCTGATAATGGAGAATAAATTCCTGCTGTTCCACGGCCTTTCGCAGGTCTGTTTCCATATTCAGCCGGTCTTTGGCCTTAACGTTCATATCTTTCGAAAAAAACTGATAGTTGTTTCCTCCATCTGCCTTGCAATGATACATTGCAGTATCAGCCTTCATCAATAAATGCTCAACACTGTCACCATCATAGGGAAATATTGAAATGCCTATGCTGGCGCCAATAAACAGCTCATTATCATGTATTTTCAAAGAAGAAGTGAAAAGATTCAGGATATTCTTTGCCACTGTTACAATATCAGTTGCGTCAGAGACATCATTTACCACGATAACAAACTCATCGCCGCTTAACCGCGCAACAGTATCATAATTTCGCACACTATATGAAAGTCTTTCAGCAACCTGCTGAAGCATTTTATCCCCAATGCTATGTCCAAGCGTGTCATTTATGACCTTAAACCTGTCAATATCAAGCAGCATAACCGCAAGCAGCATCTTTTTTCTCTTCTGGTATGATATGGCATGACTCAACCTGTCATTGAGGAGATTCCTGTTGGCCAGACCTGTCAGAGAATCATGTGTAGCCTGGTCCATCAACTGCTCCTCAAAAAGCTTCCGCTCTGTTATGTCATGGACTATGACACACAAAGCCTCCCTGTCATTGTATGAAAGGACGCTTGCGGATAATTCAGCATAGATTAGAGAACCATCCTTACGTCTTAACTTAAGATCCCTTTTCTCACCGACAATGCGCCCTATCTCAAGGTCTGCGGTCCCGGTATCCTCTGCAACAACATCAAACAGCGACATTTCAAGGATTTCATCATCACTGTAGTCAAGCAGTTTTTTAAATGCATCATTACCCTCAAGGATAACCTTGTCTGCATTATTTACTATTATAATGCCTTCAGTTGCATGCTCTATAACAGCCCTATATTTAGCCTCAGAATCATGTCCCTTACGCCGGGACATGACCAGCCTTTCAAACAATATATAGCTGATGGCAGTAAAAGCGAGCGCTGCAATGGCAAACCAGAGAATAAAATATGTTATTGTTCTGACACCTTGCTGGTATATATTTCTTGGTTCATCAACCTTTAAAAGGAGCACCCTTTTCCCGTAAATATCATTAATTGCAGAGTAACCGGCAATAATGTCAGTGTTGACTGAGGTTACCAGGAAAGGTGAAGAATTAGTAATCCCTGTCAGGGCAGTTTTAAAATCATCCGGGAGTTCCCTGCTATCAGTCCTTTGAAAATTAATGGAGAGCTTTGTCAGTCTGGAAAGCAGTTTAACTTCTTCTGAGTCAAGAAGACGCCCCATAATAAGAGCTCCCTGCACAGGTCCTGTATGATCATTTTGAATAATGGGCCTTGAAGATATCATTAAAATACCCTCTGGCAGCCGTAATAATCCGGTTACTTTACTGTTTGTATCTGAATGTCTTACCAACTGATTTTCAGGTGACAAATGCACTATTAAGCTATCCGGGACATTTCCTGAGACCTTTTCCAGGGAACCAGCCCATCTCTTGTAAACAACGTCCCCTTTACTGCTTACATAAACAATAAGATTAAGACCTAATGTAGACAATACAGAATCAGGAAGGTTATCGTTAATATATGCCCTGTTACCATCCTGTATAAACTTATAACTGTCATCCCACGCAGAATAGTCGGCGTTAACCGTATCTATGTGATTCACCTCGCCATTGAGGGCGTTCAAAACCTGTTCCAGATTCTTTTTTACATTCCCATTTTCGATCTGAAGGAAACTATTAAGCAGTATCAATCTCGAGGCAATCAGGATAGTCAGGATCAATGCAGCAAGAGAAATCCCAATTATAACAAGCAGTTTAGTACGATATCTGTTGAATATTTTCATTATATACTGTGGATATATCTCATACTGGTCTCTATAATGGCATTCTAATATCGTCTAATCTTGAGAGGATATTAATAGTTAGTCTCTATCCTCACGTCTTATTCATGATATTTCACATGGTTTCACATGGTTTCACAGTTGACTTTAGACAAACAGATTGATAATATAGGCCACAAAATCAAAGGGACCAACGCTTATGCGTCAATACATACTTGTCCTTTATCAGGGTTCTCACAATTCCAGCGCCATCCTCCTTGATAGCACCGCCAAAATAATAGCCCAGACAGATTGCAGTATAAAACCTAACATACATCGTTCAGGCTGGATTGAGTATAAGACGGACGAAATTCTGAAAAGCCAGTTAAATGCCATCAAGGGCCTTTTCAGGAAGATAGGCTCAAAAAGACAGCAAATATCAGCAGTTGGAATGTGCGGACAGCAGTCAACTATTGTTTTCTGGGACAAGGATACAGGAAAACCTGCATGTAATGCTATTGCCTTTAGCGATCCAAGGGGGGCAGACATCTGCAGGCAAAAGGTTGAGCGGAGGGATATGATACGGGAACGTACAGGCCTAAACCTGTCACCATATTATTCTGCTTCCAAGATAAAGTGGGCGCTTGAGAACATCAAGTCAGTACAGAAACTTGTGGAAAAAGGGCGCTTACTGATTGGAACTGTAAATACCTATCTGCTGTGGCATTTATCGAACAGGTCAGTCTACGCGATGGACCATGCAAGCGCTGCCCAGACACTCTTATGCAATATTTTCACCAGGACATGGGATAGGGAGCTGCTCGAACTGTTTGATCTGCCTTCTGAAATCTTTCCCAATGTAGTCCCCGCGTCTTCGTATACAGGTGATGCTGTCATAGAACGTCAAATAATCCCGATACACGCCTCCACGCCGGAAAAACAGGCATCCCTTCTTGGGCACGGTCTCTTTCAGGAGGGGGATGTAAACATTAATTATGGTGACGATGGCCTTGTGCTCGCAAACACAGGTAAAAAGATCTTCCTGCTGCCTGGACTCCTGACAACCATAGCCTGGTCAAATAATGAGGGCACCTCATATCTTCTTGAAGGTGTAATAAATTCAGCAGGGTCGTTCTTGTCCTGGCTTAAAAACAACCTTGGCCTCATTGGTCCCAAAGAGGATATAGAAAAGCTCTGCAAGGGCTCTGTAAACCGCCTCTTTATGCTTCCTTCATTAGAAGGACTCGGTTCACCTCATTGGGATAGCAACAGCTCGGCATGTATATATGGACTCAAATATCACTCAAAAAGGGAAGATATAGTCCGGGCGGCAGTCGAGTCAATAGCATTCCTTGTTAAGGATAATATAAATGTCATTCAGACCGACGGCCGTTTACAGATAAAAAGGATCTACGGAAGCGGGGCGCTCGCAGCAATACCCTCTCTTATGCAGTTTCAGTCAGACATACTGAGGATGCCTGTTTCAATTGCAAAGGAAGATATTAATTACACTGCGATGGGAACAGCCTTCCTGGCAGGGTTAAGCGCCAGGGTCTGGTCAGGTGTTGCCTCTGTTGAAAAAATCACCTCACCTGCCCTAAACAGGGTACTAAACCCTAAACTGAGCGACCAGGACGCAGTAAAATTATATGACCGCTGGCGGCTCACCTGCTACCACTCAAGAGAATGGTCAAGAAACTTTTCTTAGTATCTTTAGTCCTGCTTACACCTTATATCTCCTCAGGCTGTACATCATTCATCAACACTTACCGCTCCAATTTTTACCTTGGGCATTGGGAAAAACTTGCCAATAAACGTCAATATGACAAGGCAGAGGAAGCGATTGATAAGGCGATCAGGTATGACGCCAGGAATGTCAGGGCGTGGACCGCTTTGGGCGATGTCTATCTGAAAACTGAAGACTTCAGAGAAGCAAAGTATGCCTATGAAGAGGCTCTGAGGCTGGACAACAATGCATTCGGCGCATACTCTGGACTCATGGCTGTGAAACTTGAGGAAAACGGTTATTCGGACAATATCAAAAAAAAAGTAACCGATGACCTCGTGTCATTCGAAAACATGGATCGTCAAAACGCTGAAAGGCTGATGACCGTATTTAACATACTAAATTTCCTGCATGAGGATGATAAGGCAGCGGTTGTTGCAGAGGAGATTATAAAACTGTCTCCAGGAGATGAGATATCAAAATCTCTTTCAAACTATCTTTCTGAAGAAATAATAAGAGAAAAGGATGTTGAAAAACGCCTTAAGAAGTGTGAAATCTTTCTTGATGCATTCCCATTTGCAAAAGAGGCCGTTATGGTGAATTATATAAGGCTCGGCATTGTGCAAAAAGACCTGAAAGACAGGAACCTTCTGTTCAGACTTGGCGAGGAATGGATTCAGCGGGAACCTGAGAGCAGAAGGGCCAATTTTTCAGTAGGATACTGGTATACAGAAGAAGGGGTTGCTTTGGAACGTGCCGTCTCGTATATCATTAAGGCCATAGGACTCATAGACAACCCTGATCCGGCAGACAAACCCGAATTCTATCCTTACGCCGAATGGCTGAAAGACCTACAAAGGACGAAGGGAACCTATCTTTCTACATTAGGGCTTGCATATTCGAGGCTCGGCAGGACAGGACTGGCAGAGGAATCATACAGAAAGGCGGCCAGGTTTCTGTTATATGATGAAGACCTCTACATTCACCTTGGAACCCTCCTGCAAGAGGCAGGTAAAACAGGGGATGCAATCAATGCATATGTGCAGGCCCTAAAGTCCGGAGAAAGCACAGAGGCAGAAGAAAGGCTTATAAAGCTGCTAAATTCAAATACGGCATATGATATTGGTGCAGCGCCGGCCTTTATGGCCGGCAAGACACAATCATCTGAAGAGCTGCACAAATATTTTGCCCTTAAGGAGGGGGTTATCCCGTTCACAGATGTAACAACTGCAGCCGGTTTAGGCGGAGTCCATGCCAGGAGGATCGCATGGGGGGATTATGATAATGACGGCTTTGAGGACATCCTGCTGAATGGCTCTGCCCTTTTCAGGAATAATGGTGACGGAAGTTTCAGCAACGTAACAGTTGGGGCAGGGATCAGTCAAACAGACGGAGCAAATGGCGGTATATGGGGAGACATTGACAACGACGGTTTCCTCGACTTCTACACATTCGCAACAGGCAAAGAAAACACTGACAGGCTATGGAGAAATAATGGTGACAATACCTTTAGTGACATAACAGTTACTTCTTTTTCTGAGCCTGACTCCTACCCAACTGAAGGCGCTGCGTGGGGTGATTATGACAGTGACGGATTCATTGATCTCTACCTGGCAAACTACGAAAAACCGCTCAATGAGACGATTGAAAGGGGAAGATGCTATAGGGACCACCTGTATCACAACAACGGCTATCTGACATTTGATGAGGTCAGTGACACAACCGGAACAAGGTTGAGGGAGAATATGTGCGGCCGGGGGGTAAGCTGGGGTGATTATGATAATGACGGAGACTCAGACATATATGTCTCAAACTACAGGCTGGATCCTAATCTATTGTGGAACAATAATGGAGACGGGACGTTTACCAATCTTGCCGCTGTAAAGGGGGCAGAGGGTTATGAGACTGAGGGGGCTTACGGCCATACAATAGGGTCAGAGTGGTCTGATTATGATAATGATGGAGACCTTGATCTTTTTGTCTCCAATCTTGCCCATCCCCGGTACATAGGCTATTCAGACAAGAGCATGCTGCTTGAAAATCAGGGCCCGCCTGATTATAAATTTATAGACCGGTTCGCGAAAGCAGGGATAAGATTTGAAGAGACAGCAGCAGAGCCCTCTGTTGCAGACTATGACAATGACGGATTTCCCGACATATTCATAACATCAACTTACAAGGATAGGAAAAGTTATTTATACAAAGGAAAAGGGGACGGGACATTTACGGATATAACATGGCTGGCCGGGGTCAGGGTAGATGACGGATGGGGAAGTGCATTTGCCGACTATGATAATGACGGAGACTTAGACCTGGCAACAGGCGGCGGGGAAGGTTTGAGGCTCTTCAGAAATGACGGGAACGAAAACCACTGGCTCCATGTGCGGGTTGTTGGAAACGGGTCAAACCGTGCAGGAATAGGTGCAAGGGTAATAATTACACCATCTGAAAAGACGGCAGAACTACCACTATTCAGGATGCAGATCCGTGAGATAGGGGGAGGCAAAGGGAGCGGCTCCCAGCACTCTCTTCCGGCAGAGTTCGGGCTCGGCAGCTACAGCGGCATGCTGGATGTAGAAATACGGTTCCCTTCCGGCAAGGTCACCAGGACAAAAATGGTGGCGCCGGACCAGATTATTGTAGTAAATGAGAATTAGTGAGAATTGTGTTGACAGGATTCTGCCTGCTGATTGACACCACTATGCAGCCTGTGATATTTTATGCTTGTCCCTGTTAAAGCGGGTGTAGCTCAGTGGTAGAGTCCCAGCTTCCCAAGCTGGTTGTCGCGGGTTCAAATCCCGTCGCCCGCTCCA